>JACXTQ010000219.1 GCA_016919605.1 Methylovulum sp. | reverse complement strand
GGTTTTATTAGTCTAAAAATCCATTTAATTAGAACCGGCATTGATAAAATGACTAGCATCCGATTCCAGGGTGTCGCACCAAGACAAACCAAGGCATGTCTCGATACAGAAAAATCGCTAGCTAATTTTACTGTTCTGTTTTTCTTGAGTTGATGCAGACCCGGTTTATTTAGATAAGCCCAATCTGCATGACTGTCACTTTCAGTTGATTTCATCCACGTTGTAAACAAACTTGCCGGTTTTGCTAAAATGTTCTGACCGTTTCTGGTTGCGCGCTTCCATTTCAACGATGGACTGGGATTGTTTATTTAATTCATTAGCGTCGTGTTTCGGATCGTATTTGCTGCCTGCCACTTTATCGGGATAACCCGGCTTCGGCTCCCAGCACACGCCCGGCTCTTTACAGTTAGTGCCATCATAAGCGTGTGCTGAAAATGCCATCACTGCCAATACAGTTGCTTGAATCAAAACTATTTTTTTCATGGTTTTAGCCTCTTTATTTTTTTAACCACTTGGCTTTTTTCGGATCACCTTTATAGATGTCACGTATCCAAGACATAATTAACAACATTTCATCGGTGTTCAAATTCACATACTGCGGCCCCATCATGCCGTTAGCGCCACCGAATAATATTTCGAACAAACCTTTATCGGTTTCGTTAGCAGGATAAGTCCAATAATCATCGGCGAGACCTGGTCCCAGCTTACCTTCGGCTTCATGGCCATGACAGCCGGAACACGCGGTCATAAAAAGGTCGTGGCCTTTTTTGACAGCTTCCTTGTCACCGTTATAGGGGTTGCTGCCGGTTTCTTTAAATTGTTTGAAGATGTCCGGATTACCGCCAGTTTTGGCGAAGCTCAAATCCAGAGGTTCTCCGGTAATGGCGTTGCGAAAAGTAATTTCCGCTAATGTGCCTGCGCTTAATAGCGCAAGACTCAGCGTAGACCCGGTTAAAAAATATTTTATTTTCATGATTGTCCTGTTTTTTATTGATTACTCAGCTTTTTGAGACGCATCCAACAAAGGAATGCCTTCTTCTTCCAGCAACTCGACAATAGCGTTTTCCTGTTCTTCCAACACTTTATTCAATTGCGTTGCCAATGTGGGATCGAGCCTGCGCACACCCATTGATGTGCTGTAATGGTGGCCAACTTTTTGGCCATCAGCGCGTACATTGTTGTCAGGAATCACCGTCATTACCAACGGTGTCGATGCAGTCTTGACATAGCGTGCTGCCGCAGGTCCCCAAAGCACTGCAATGTCGGCACTGCCGGAAGCAACCTCGTTGACCAGCTTTGCGTTTTCATACTTAACATACTGGTTACGCTTGGACTTAAACCCGACCAATTCCTGCGAATAATTGAACTGATCGTTATAACGGTTAATCGCCCGCAACATCACTTCCGCAGGTGAACCCGGCACAAACGCGATACGCTTGGCTTTGCGCAAGGCATCACTGTCCCAGTTTTGTAAATTCAAGCCGTCTTTTTCACGCGAGATAAATACATATCCTGAGCGATAATAGGGTCTGGTTGTCAATAATCTGGGATCACCATCATCTACACCGATAACAACATCGCACAAGCGTTTATCGAGAAAGTCACGGACGAAATAGCGCGGATCCTTCCAGAAGACATACTCGATTTTTCTGTCTAGCCCTGTTCCGATCAATTCTGCCAGTTTGTTTTCAAAGCCTTCACCCGCTATGTTGGAATACGGCATTTCATCTTCCGCCGCACAGACTTTCAGTGATTTATTTTCTTCAGCCGAGGCCAGGCAAACAAATAAACCTGCCGTCAAGCCTAATACTGCCATTAAAAATTGCTGCTTTTGCATGCTTGTTCCCATTAGTTTTGCTCTTGCAAGGACTTGGGTAAGGTTTACCCTTACCCAAGCCAAATTCCTTAATAACCCAATGCGAATACCATCACACCGCCGCCTTGCTGGGTGTAGTGTGCCAACTCTTTAAATGCGCCTACCGCTCCCAGACCTGCGGTCGGGTCTTGCAAGTCAAACACCAAACCGACGCCTGGCCAACCACCGACACCGTAATAAATAGCAACATATTGCTTGCCGTTATGTCCGTAGGTAATAGGATGACCGATGACGCCAGAAGGTAGTTTGAATTTCCATAGCTCTTTGCCGTTACGGGAATCCCGTGCTTTGATGTAGCCGTCCAATGTACCGTAGAACACCAGATCACCAGCGGTGGCAGTAGTACCGCCCCAGACAGCAAATTTTTCCTGAACTTCCCAGGCAAAGTCCCCAGTCACTGAGTTCATCGCTTTAACTTGTCCCAAAGTGCCTTTAGGCCCAGGATACATATTTAACGTTGCACCGACAAAGAACTGGCCAGCACGGTAAGGCAGCATGAATGGTTCCCAATCCATACAAATATGGTTGATTCCCATGAAGAACAGTTTTTGATTAGGATCATATGACTCGATACCCTGGTTGTGGTAGCCCATCGCTGAAGGACAAATGCCTTTGGCTTGATGATCCATATGTGTTGAATATTCAGGGTCGCGAATCGGCAAACCGGTTTTCAGGTCGACTTTTTTCACCCAGTTGACCGTATCGTCAATTTTGAATGCGTTAACCAAATCGCCGTTTTCACGGTTCAGGGTATACACCAGGCCGTTACGGTCAGGGTGTGTCAACAACTTGGTCAACTTGCCGTCTACGACTTGCTCGGATAAGCCCATATAGTTGACACCGGCATAGTCCCATTCATCATGCGGCGTTTTTTGGTAGCCGAATTTGGCTTCACCGGTGTTGATGTCGCGGCCCCAAATGGTCATCGTCCATTTGTTGTCGCCAGGGCGCATGGTTTCATTCCACGGTGCGGGATTGCCTGAGCCGTAATAGAGCATGTCCAGGTCAGGGTCGAAGGCATACCAGCCCCAGTTGGTGCCGCCGCCGATTTTCCAGGCATCACCTTCCCAGGTTTTTAAACCCAAACCGAACTGGCCGTAATGTGGGTTAGCGCTGTTAAAATCCTTGGAAAGCTTGATGTCGGCATCAGGACCTGTGGCATAAACCCGCCAGGCCTGCTTGCCATCCTTGATATTGTAAGCGGTAGCGTAACCCCTGACGCCCAACTCGGCACCGGAACTGCCGACAATCACCTTATCTTTAGCAACAAACGGGGCAATAGTCAGCGTAGAACCCATTGTTATGTCGGAATTTTCCATTTTCCATATCAACTCCCCAGTCTTGGCGTTCAGTGCCACAATGTGCCCATCCAGTTGGTTTTGAAAAATGGTGGCCGGATAATCACTGGTTTCAGGCGCATAAGCCAAACCTCTGTTAACTACGTCGCAACACGCTACGGCACGGGCAGCGGGGTTTTGTTTGGGTTTGTACTGCCAGAGAATTTTGTCGGGATTGTCCAAGGCAATCGCGAAAATATTATTCGGAAATGGTGTATGTACATACATAATCCCATTGACAACCAACGGCCCACCTTCATGACCGTTTAAAACACCCGTAGAAAACGACCAGACCGGCTTCAGGTGATGCACGTTGTGTGTGTTGATCTGGGTCATTTTACTAAAGTGGGTAGCACTATAATCTTTAGTCTGCATAACCCAGTTGGTATCTTCCCTGGACAACCGTGCCAAATCCTTGTTGGCTTGTGTCGGCATGGCAACCGTCAATAATGCACCGCCGCCGATAACTGACGCGACAGCGGTACGAGTGAATGTGGAAATCCTCATAACTCCCCTCCCAGGGTTGATTTTTTATCTATTGCAAAAAGCCTGGCCCGAACGCTTCAATCCATTCTGTAACCAGCTTTCTTGATCAAAACATTCACGATGACTGAATTGAAGCGCCGGACTTAGCAGGCGAAAATAGTACTTGAGGGAAGTGAATCAACGTTACGGAATATGCCCGTTAATTGGTGGGAAAAATGCCTAAAATAAACCGGGAAACATTCCTGACTTACATCAATTCCCAAAAACAGGAAAAGCTCCTAGTGGCTTATTGGTTAAAGCAAGGCATGATAGGCTTTTGGGCCGGAGGCAACTGTTACATGGAAAAAATTAATGTCTTACTTGTGGATGACCACGCGGTGGTCAGAACGGGCTACAAAACCTACCTGTCTTTATCGGGTAAAATTGGCGAAATTTATGAAGCTGATCGCGGCGAAATGGCCTGTCAGCTCTATACAAAATACCAACCGGATATTGTGGTGATGGATTTGTCTATGCCCGGTATTGGTGGTTTTGAAAGTACCAGGCGGCTTCTGAATCGTGATCCGCATTGCAAAATCCTGGTGTTTAGCATTCATAACGAGCTGGTTTATGTGATACGTGCGCTCAAAGCGGGTGCCAAAGGCTACATTACCAAAAACAGCACACCGGATATTTTAATGACCGCCGTCGGCAAAATTGCCCAGGGTGGCATTTTTGTTGACCCTGAGTTGGCACAGCAACTGGCCTTATCAGTAGCGACCGAGCAGGACGAATCGGAAAAAATCAAACTGCTGTCGCCCCGGGAGTTTGATGTTTTCTGCTTGTTGGCGAACGGCTACACGGCTCGCAAAGCGGCCGAAAAACTGTGTTTGAGCTATAAAACCGTCTGTAATCACGGCACCGCTATCAAGGAAAAAATGGGCGCAGAAACTTTGGCTGAGTTGACTTTATTGGCTAGTCGGCAAGGTCTTATCAATGCTAATGATTAGTTCAAAGCAACTTATTTAAGAGATGTAATAGTGTCAAAAGCTGGTTTTGACACGCTTTACTGATGTTTATAATCTGTAAAAATCTAGTTTTCCAGTTTTCGCTTTAATCCAGCCAAGCCGTTTATAAAAAACGTATTGACCGCTTTCACGGCGGCTTCGTCATTCAGGTTTTCCGGCGGTGTATTGCCGGTGTCACCCCGGTAAAACCGGCTTTTCAACAAAACCACCGCCGTGTCTGCCTCATCTCCGGGCTTCACCTGAATTTCTGTGGTATAGGAACTGGCAGGAAACGCCTGTACATTTTCAGTTTTAAGACGGTAACTGTATTCATGATCCTTATCACTGTAATAGTCCAGCTCTTCTACGATTTGCCCACCGTTTTGCAAAGTCAACGTGCGTGTGCCGCCGGATTCATGCTTGCCGTCACCTGTACTGGTTTTAATATCAGGATGCCAGTCGGCAATGCCCTCAAACTGCTTGACCACACTCCAGACTTTATCAACGGACACCTGGATAACAACGCTTTCTTTGGCTTTTTGCGGAGTCGGCCCATGAGCGAAAACCGCCACAGGGAAAAGTAAGAAACTGCATAGGGATAACTGTAAACATTTCATGATCGATAAATTCGGTTATTAAAACCTGATATTATTGACAAATTTGCAGGGAAGTTATCGGGTATGTTTCCTGATGTTGCAGGGGAATTTTTCAGTTTTTCAGGTAAAGGTCTGTTTTTCCAGGTTATGAATAGGCTTGGGACGACGCAAGAAATCCTGACAATAACCTCGTAACCAATG
>JACXTQ010000218.1 GCA_016919605.1 Methylovulum sp. | reverse complement strand
GCTGCCATCTTCGGGTAAGATAGCGTCCAGCCCTGATTTGGGGTCTTTCAGGCGGATATGGGCGATAGGGGCAAGGGTGTTGCTATCGACCGAAACCAAATAACCTGCGCCAAAATTGTTGCCGTTGGAAACAGCAAAATACAGCTTGCGGTGATCGTTGCTCAAGGTCGGCGCATTGTTCATCAGCACACGCTTAATACTCGTATCATTGCCAGCGGCGGCTTGGGCGGTAACAAAAGACACCGTGCCATCGTAGGCAATTTTGGCAATGCCGCTGGCCAGATTCAACGGGGTTGCGCCCAACGCGACATAGCCAAAATAGACGTTGCCACGGCGATCCGCCACTAATGGTGTGGATATTTTGATGTTGGCATTATAAGTGGCTTTGGCAGCGGCATAATTGGCTAGACCATAAAAGGCGATTTGTCCGCCAGTGCCAGTTAGTGCATCGGGGGTGTTGCGGTAATACACCGTGCCGCCCGCACCCGCCCAATATAGGCGGTTACGGACGGTCAGTACAGGGCCGTAACCGGGTGTCCAATTATGCGGCGGCAAGCTGTAATCGGTGTTAAGGGTGTAGCGTAATACGCCATCAGCACCATTGCGCACTTCGAGCTTAAAGCCATCGGTAGCGCCTGTTTTCACCGGAATAATCACCGTGTTGGCGGCAGTCACCACAGGTGAGCCGTAGTGTATCAACAGTGCGGAGCCGGAATATTGCGGGTTAAGGTCTACAGGGGTCTGCCAACGGATGCGCTGCAATGGCTGGGAGCGGACGGGGGAAATGCCGGTATGTTGGGCATCGTGCGCATAGCCTGACCAAGTCGGGGTGGTCAAATCCGCCAGCACCGCCATCGGCAATAAGGCCAGTAAGGTGAGGGGAATACGCAGGGTGGGGGCAAGCATGGTTATCTCCTTGATTTAATAGCTCGGTTTGTCTATGTTATAAGGCAATGTCAAGTAAGCCAAGTATACGCGTCCCTGCCAGTACCGTGCAATCGGGAGCTAGGTTGGCAAAAAACCTCTACCCAAAGTAGGGATGCTTGCAGAGGCTTTTGGCATTACCGGCTTTTGTCTTATTGGAGCTGCAAAAAATTCGTTTACGCACCTTACACCCCCTTTATGAATCGTTAATGAATTAAATAGGCTTGTTAATGAAACAATCTATGTATTTATAGTATCATTGTAAACCACATCAACCTGCCCTATATTTAAGCCACAGTTCCTGAGAACTGTTTAATTTAACTTATATAGGACTTACCCATGAATGAATTTTATAAAGACGTTTTAATCGGCGTGGTTTTTGCCACAGGTTTGTTAGGTTTTGTTTCAGGTGAGTTTATCATCTCATCCGCGCTGTTTGCCGCCGCTGCGGTCGCCAGTAATGTCAACGTTAACCGTAAAAAAGGTCAGGCCGAGCATGTTTTATGCGACTAGCCTGTTGCCCTAAGCGGGTTAGCCAACCCAGTAAGGTACATACAATGTACCTTACTGCCCCATAAAAGGTTTAAATCGCCTTTCCCCTCCCCAAACATCTGGCCTATTTAAGGGCCACCCTAATAGCGGCTATCATCAAGATAACATCTGTTACCCAGCCACGCCCAATTTGCTTCCTGCCCTATCCTTAAGCCAGCAATTATCACCCTTCCCTGCGGTCAAAAATCGCTTTCAATTGTGAAATTTACCCGAAATTGAAAAAAGCCTAAAAAAAAATCGCTTTTTTTATCCATCCGTATCTCCCCGTCATTAGCTACCCTGCATCAATTAAATTATTGAACATCAATGTATTTGCCAAGCCAAGCCCCATTGCAAAAGGGGCTTGGCTTAGGCACGAGTGAAGAATCCACTGGTTTTTAGGTATTAGTTAATATTATTTGGCGGATTTTATTGTTATTGTCATTACACGTCAGTAAGGCGCTTAAACGCCAAGCGACGAGCCTGAGAGGAAGGTTTATACCCCCGCATCAAAGCCTAATCGCCTAAGATGATTGGGGTGGCCAATTTAAAAACAAGAACAATAATTCGGCGGCAGTGATGAATGGGGACAGCACACTGCCACCACCGGATAACCCTCTACAACTGTCCTGCTTTTGAAACCCAAGATGGCTAATTATGGAAACTTACGCACTTAAACAACGCCTTGCCAAATCAACCCTAAAACGGGTCGGAGTCACCTTAGACAGCGCCACCTGCGTTAAAGTCTCTGGCAACAGCATGGATCCGGTCATGCCCGATGGCTGCACCGTCGGCATCGACACGTCCAGCACCCAGATTAACAGTGGCGATATTTACGCTATCCGCTACTACGGGCAACGACAAATCAAGCGCTTATACCACACCGATGACGGCGGTGTCCGTATCGGCTGTTACAACAATAACGAATACCAAGACATCAACTGCACCACTGAAGAGCTAGACCAGCTCAACATAGTCGGGCGGGTGTTTTGGTGGTCGGTATTGCGATAAGGAATTCTTTCCCAACACCAAGAAGGCGTTTGGCATCAACGCACGCATAAAGCCCGTTTGCCAAACGCCCCGCCACCCCCTGCCTAACTTCGTGGTTGATTTGCCCAACCTGACACCCCATAACTGGTTTATAACCACCCCGCCTACCCTAAAAAACAACCTAAGCCATTGTTTTATATAGATAGCTTGTT
>JACXTQ010000217.1 GCA_016919605.1 Methylovulum sp. | reverse complement strand
TTGTCTTTTCCACTGCATCCTTTGGCAAAAACAGTCGCGCAGGCTGAACAGGAACTCCGTATTTCAGATTATATCACCAAAACCCATCAAGCACGTAGTGATAAACTTTTACCTCAAGAAGTAAGTTCATCTCACTATGAGGTAAAAACTAATAATGGAAAGGCGTGGTTTACATTTTTTATTTTAACCCAAGAATTTAAATGGAAATTTGGTGATACGGAAAAAGTCACCGTTAACGATAGGGAGCAAGCTGTAGAGCAAGTGCTTAACGACCTCAATCTTGCCCTGCAATTGCCACAAAGAAAAGACTTGATAGCCGTAGGAATGGCATCAATGGAAGGGAACAATAAAACAGAATCGGAACGTGCTAACGAGCGTGGCGATCGTTTAATGGCTTGGATTAGAAGCCATTTAAATGCTAGATCCAACCCAAATATGCCCTTGCAGCCTGGTTTATATACCTTAAATTTAGGCAAATTTAATAGCAACAGTACAGTATCTACCCCAAACGACACCTCTTCGCAACGCCGGGTTATGATTATTGCGATTGATAATTATGATCCGGGGATAGATATAAAGAAAGCCGTTTATGACGCGTGGATTCAGGCAGATATAAAAACCAATGTTTCTGTGGGGGACTATTCTGATTTTGTATTCAATACAGTTTCTCAAGTGACACATTCCACCACCGACTCTCAGTATGGAATGAACAGATAATAACCTAATCCAAATATAACGCGTATTCCGTAAGGCGCAAGCGTATTACACCCAATAAACCAATACCCGCCCATTCCCCCCTCAATTAACCCGCCCTACCCCCGCCGCCAATACCCCACGCCCCACCGAGGCTTCGGTCAATGGCTTGGGCGGTGCTGATGCGGTGGGTGGGGTGTGGTCGGCTTCGGTTAGGGCTTTAAGCAGGGTTTGCGTGTAGAGGCGGATGCCTTTGGCGGTCAGGTGCAGGCCGTCACTGGCGAACACGTCTTTGGCGGCCAGCCCGACCGAGCGCCAGTTGACCAGCTTGACCCCGGGATGTTCGGCGGCTTTTTCTAGGATGCGGTTGTTGGTGGCTTCGTAATTGCGCGGCAGTTTCAGGTTGACCAGCACCAGCCGTTGGCCGTTTTTCAGGCTATTGACCAGCTTATTGACTTGCGCTTGGTTAAACGGGCCGTTGTTGCCCAGATGCACCAGTACCGTGCTGGCTTGGGCTTGGTCGGCGCTGCCCAGCAATGGCACGGCTTCGACCAATTGCCGCCCGACTTTGGCATCCATCATTAAATCCGGCTTTTGCCTGAGCAATTCCGCCGCCGCCCCGACCATCACCGAATCGCCTATCGCCAAATACGCGGCCTTGGCTTTGGGGTGGTTACGCACCCGTAGGATGTAGCCGTTGGCGGGGTTTTTATCCCAGACGACTTGCGGGGGCAGATGGCCGCTGGCACGGGCAATCACTACGTCCGGTTTGCCGATGTGCGGGCCTAAGAACGGCGGCGAAAATTCGCGGTGCAGGTACACCGGCGGCGGGTTGGCTATCAGCACCGAAGCCACGAACACGGGCGGTATCGGCATAGCCTCGTCTTCGCCATCTATTCGGGTGGCGGCGACTGGCATGGCGGCCGCCGCTTGCACAAACGCGGCTTGGGTGGCGCGGATTAGCCGCTCACAGCCATAGATACCTGCGCCCAATAATAGGGCCGTCACCCCCACCGCTTGCCAGCGTTGGCGCGGTGCGCCGTTAAAGGCTGGCCAGATACGCCCTAACGCGCCTTGGCGGACGGGCTTTTCAACCAGACGGTGGCTTAATTCCGCACAGACCAACGTCACTGCCAAGCGCAGGGCAAACAGCTTACCGCCTTCTAAGGGCACATCGACAAAGGGCAAGCTTAAACAGAACACCGGCCAATGCCACAGGTAAATGCCATAAGAACGGTCGCCCAGCCATGCAGTCAGCGGATTGCCTAACAGTAAAGCTAAGGGGTCATGACGGTGGCTCAGATGGCAATGAGCGATCATCAACGCGGTCAATACGGCGATGGCGGCAAAACCGCCCTTATAAAGATAAAGGTTGTTAGTGTCCAAGAGGTACAAGGCCAATAGCAACGCCTCAAACACCGCCAGTGCCAGCAACGCCGACAAGCCCTGCAATTCACGCGGCGGTTTGCGCCCCCGCACCCACAGCCACGCCAACGCCCCGACCAAAAACGCCCCCACCCGTGTGTCAGTGCCAAAATAAAGCCGTGACGGGTCTTGAGCTGGCGGCAAATGCAGGTACAAGGCCGCCATCCAGCCATAGCTGGCCGTAGCCCCCGCCACCAGCAAAGTCGCCGCCGCCCACACGGGCAAACGGAACCAGAACAGGCACAGCAACGGCCAGAGCAAATAAAATTGGAACTCCACCCCTAAAGACCACAAATGCTCAAACACGGGGCGGTCGATAGTCTCAAAATAAGACCGCTGGGCGAAGATATACTGCAAATTGCCCATAAAACCCAGGGCATAAGGCAAGTCGGTGCGGATTTGCAGGCTGTTATCAGGGTGTCGCCACACCAACCACACCGACACCGCCAAGGCCATCACCAGCATCGACGGCGACAGGCGCTTAAAGCGTTTGCTGTAAAACGCCCCAAAGCCGATGCGCCGACGCTCGGCCCACTCCTTATATAATAGGTGGGTAATGATAAAGCCACTGATGACGAAAAACACTTCCACGCCCAAATAGCCGCCCGGTAGCCAAGCATTGTCTTGGTGGTAGACCAGCACGGCAATAATCGCCAACGTCCGCAAGCCATCGAGATAGGCCAAATGCCCCGATGCGGGCGGTGTGCGGGCTAAGCGGGGCGGCGGGGGTAAGAGCTTCATCATCAGGAGTGAGGGGTGGATGGTAAGGAGGCAAGTTAAAAGCGACTAAGGGAACATAGAATAAGGTCGGCGGTAGCACACCGTTATTAGGCAACGCCTATCTACACCACGATCCGTCCTAACGCTGGAAAATGGCGGCGATTTTACTACCATCAGGTTTATGGTATCAAAACGTTGCCATGCAACGTCTCTACAGTATTTAGCCTAATGCGATTATTATGTGGTTAAGGGGTATCGGGTATAAAAACAGCAAGCAGTATCAGCCTAACAAAAGTGACAAATCGACTCAACAAGCTGAGTTGCAAAAAGACACAATCAAACCCACGCCGCTAATTAGTTATTAATAATAGGTTCAATAATATCAAATACTGATTGGAACCCTACAAAATCATCAACGGCTCCATGCTCACATAACCAATTACACATATTTCCCTTTTCATTTTTATTAACCGATTTAGTGGCTGGAATAGTAATTGGTTTACCTCTAACACGTTTATTAGTCTGCTCTTGTGTATCAATAAACTGTGGATTTTGGTCTTCTATTTTCTGGATGGTTGCTACGGAAAATAGATTTTCTATGCCAATAGCTATTGGGTTATCCACATTAGATGGTATTTTTATTTTATACACACGATTTTTGCTTGCGTCTTGTTTGTTTGTATCACAATCATAAAGAAGGATAATCTTATTGGGGATACTTGCAGACATTGGGTTGTCATAGCTTTTCCAGATTTTATCAAGATTACCGAAGCCATCTCCATCTTTAAGCTGAACGTTATTTAAAATTTCATTTTTGTCCAGCCATTCAGCCGCTCTTCTTAGATAACGAATATCGTAATCCCCTTCAACAAAAATAATGGGTTTTGCATGGCGTTCTAGCTCTGTTTGTATTTCTTCTCTATGCCTTGTGGTTTCCTTGAAAGCGTCATACGCTGCATTAAATTCTGAGAAATCAGCCGCCGCGACTTGCTCCCCATTTGGCATATTGAAAATAATAAAATGTTCACTGTCAAATTTTTGCTCCATACCCATGAGAAATAGCGGGGAATGTGTCGTTATAGTAAATTGCACATTTGGAAACAATGCAATCAATTCCGGCAAAACTTCTTTTTGATGGCTCGTGTGTAGATGCGAGTCGATTTCATCAATGATGACTATACCCTTAATATCACTTAGGTCATTGAACGGACCTTCCGACAAATCATAATCTCGTACAATGGAAAAAAACAAGTTTAGCAACTGAATTTCACCCGTTGATAACTGGAATAAATTGGGAACCCAAGTCCGCTCATCTTTCATTACTGTAATCTGACGGTTTTTTCTTGTTCCTGCACCCAGTCGTATATTGCCACCCTCTCTCAATATCACCCTTAAAATTTGCAACACAGCTTCATATATCGTTGAACTTTGGCCACTATAGCCATTAAATACAGGAAGCGTAAATTGAGGCATCTGTAAGTCGGTCGTTCGAATTTCAAAAGTTTGACGATCAAAAATAAGGTCAAGCAACCAATCTTTATTATTTTTTAACGGCGATGTGCAAATGATATTTCTGTTTGAATATCTTGAAATGCGTTTGAGTTCAGAGTAATTGGCTTTGGACTTAAGATTATCTATGTTTAGCCATGCGGGTTCTTCAAAGCGATTTACTGGGAAATATAAACAGCATTGCTTTTTATAAAAATCAGATACCACCGTTTTATGTTTATCAAATGTTGATAAAAATACCGAACTATCATTAGGTTGTATTTTATCCCATATTTTTTGTACAGGTTCGTAATCAAATTCGCTAGTGGAACTATCTTTTAGCCTTTGTAATTGACACTCCTGAACTTCAACCTCAAAGTCAAACTTGACCGAAGAATATGAATACTGTTCTCCTGATTTAATGTAACTAGAGCTTCTCTGTTTATATACTCTTCCTTGCTCAACTTCCGTATCATCGAAAATATCCTCTTTTCCTGCAATCAAACTATTAACAAGATGGGCTAGCAAGATACTCTTGCCAGTACCATTTTCTCCGACAATGATAACAGGCTTTGGACGCTCCCCGTCTTTGGGGAATTCTATTTTTATATGCCCAATAGCCCCAATATTCTTGATTTCAACGCTCTTAAAATACATCAATATCCTTAATATTTCTTGCGAATACGCTATTTATGCATAACCGCCCATGTTATTTGTATGGAAACTTGTAGATCGCTTCTATCTAACAGCGCGGAAAAGTGGGTGATGGTGGCGGGTCTTAATACCGTCCAAATCAAACGCTGAACCCCGTCTTAGTCTAACGGCAATATTTATCACTTGGATAAAACCCAGAAAAACGTTTTGCCCACTATATAAGAAGTAGGTGGCAAATAAAATTAACTATTACCCAAAAAAATGTGAATAATGCACAGCACCAAGTAGGCATGTTACCATGACTTTGATTTATAATAAAAACCACTACAAGAATTTTTTACGCCAACGATGGGTGAGAATGACTTTTTTAAGGTTTGCCGGGCAAATCGGGATATGCTTGGAGAGTGGCTTAGACAGGGCGGCCCGCTGAGACAACGGGCCGCCCAATTGTGGGGGATTGGCGCTTGTTTGCCGTAGGGCTACGGCTTGCCATTGGGTTTGCTTAAGGGCCTACACACGCTCCAAGAAATCAGCGTGCGCAAAGCCATCGATTTGGCCGTCGCCTTGGACATCGACACGCGCCCAGCCGTTAGAGATGGACGCTACGAACACAACCTGTCCGGCAAACAAGTTGCCGACAATGTCAAATTGCACCCCGGCACCGCCCCGCAAACGTAGGCCACTACGCGCAACCACCTTATAACGCTCACCGACATTAACCGCCGTACCGTGTGCGGGCGCGGCATGATCGTCGGCAATGATGAAGCTGCCAAAATCGGGGTGGGCGGGATTGGCTTCGTTAACATCGACAGGCAGCCCGCAAGGCTTCTCCGATGAGGCTGATTGCGCCAGATGATAAGCACCCGCCGCCAAGGCCGCCCGTGTTCCTTGAAACCCCCGCGACATTGACAACCACGTCAGCTCAATCAAGCCCTGGTCCGCCAGGGTGCCGCAGGTTAACCCCGAACCGTAAGCGCCGATGCGGTAACTGCGCCCGCCGCCGCTTTCTTGCGCAAACGCGGCTTTGACACCTTCAAAATAAGGCACGATATGGCTGGCAATTTCGGCGGCGGTGGCATCAAAATCAACCGAAAAATAAATCCCCGAATCGGCGGGTTGGCCAATGCTATCGTGGGCATAACGGTAAGCGCGGTGGCCGGCGGCAAGCCCCCGCGCTTTGTCAAAATCCGCCGCTTGGTCTTGTTTTTGCTGAAAGACAACGCCGATGCGTAGCCCGGCCGCACCGAGCGCTTGCGCTTCGGCCAGCTCCATACGTTTTTCAGGCAAGTTACGCGAATTGCTAAAATTATAATAACGGATAACGGTCTGTACCCTTTTGGCGCGTAAACAGGCCGCCTTAGCGGTCGTGTTAAAGGGTGTGTCAATAATACTTATACTCATGTGGGTGCCTCCATTAATACGGTTAACCGCGTTGGCTGGCGCGGTGGGAACTTATCAAATAAAAAGCCAGGACGTTGCCTTCTACACAATAACGCCAGCCCAACTATATAAAAATCACACCGCCAAAGAAATTAACTATTACCCTAAAAAAGTGTCATTATTCCACAAAATTTATAATGTATATATAGCTTATTGATATGCAATACGAATATAATACCTATTTTTTCTTGCCAAACAGTCTGGGGCGGTTTTTTTGCGGTTGTTCCAGCCTATCGCCCAAAGTAGGCGGCAGTGGTTGCAAAGGGAAAGAAAAAACGTCCAATAAACAGTGGCCTTTTACCCATCCAGCCAGACTGGCTTTAAGGGGCGAACGCCTCCCGGTTCACCCGACATTCAGCATCCCCGCGTAAATTATAACCACCATAACCGCCATCAAACCCTCGGAGTATCTATGCACCCTTATCTGCGTTTGTCATCACTCGTGCTGGGGGCTATTTTGCTGTGTCCGGCCTTGGCCCGTGCCGATGAAACCCAAAAACAGCCCTTGGCAAACGGTTGGGTGGTGGAGATTAAGACCCAGGGCGAAGAGCTTGATTGCTTTGTCTGCGACAGCTCCCGCGTCACCCTGCTCAAAAACGGCAAGCAGATGGCGCGGCAAGATTTTGGCGAAGGCAAGGTGGAGCTTGTCCGCTTTGCGGATGGCAAATACAGCAAAGACCTGACCGCCACGGGCGTGGACAGCATCATCCTATCGCATTTTTCCGGCGGGGCGCACTGCTGTTTTGATTTTAGCATTTACACCTTAGGCAAAACCGCCCAAAAAATAGCCGATGTCGATGCCGCCGATTTTGGCGACATTTTCCCGCAAGATGTCATCGACCTGGACAACAACGGCACGTTTGAAATCCAAGTGCTGGACGATGTGTTTACCTATTGGAAAGTCAGTTTTGCCGAGTCGCCCGCCCCGTTGGTGGTGTGGGAATACCAAAACGGGCGGTATCGGCCTTCGGCAAAGCTGATGAAAAAAGCTTGGACGGATAAAAAAGCCCTATGGCAACAGGCGGCGGAGCTGAACGCGGCCTTAAAGGTGTTGCAAACCAAAGGCTTTGATATTCAACAGTGGCGCACCTTCGATTTGATAAGCTCTGACGACAAACACACCTTGCCGCCTGCGTTATGGGAAGTGATGGCGGATTTGTTATATGCGGGCAACACAGAGCTAGCCGTGGCGTTTTTGGACAAGGCGTGGTATCAGGGGCTAAAGGGCAAGAGCCTCTTTTTAAAGGAATTTAAGAAACAACTGTTGTCCAGCCAATACAGCGGGGTTGTCAAAAAATTGAACCCGGGATTTTTTTAAGATTTTCTCGTTCCCACACGCTGTGTGGGAATGCGGTCAGGACGCGCCGCGTCCCGTTTCACACACCGCAATGCAGGTGGCACTACCATTAAGTTAAGGATTTGTGCCTATAATTTCAACAAGATAGGATTAATCGTTCGCCCTGAGCTGGTCGAAGGGTGGGCGGTTAATCCGGTCATGGTTCGACAAGCTCACCACGAACGAATTAACTTACTACGGCCTTAACCCAATAGCATTTTCTATATTATTGAAATTAAAGCCATATTCCTTAACTTAATGGCAGTGACGCTCCGGCGTTGCGGGACGCTAGAGCGTCCTTGGATGCATTCCCACGCCGGAGCGTGGGAACGATATAGCCTTGATTTTTATTGTTTATTCCTTAACTTAATGGCAGTGATTTATGCCCTTGAGGGTACGCCGGAGCATGGGAACGATGGCGAAGAGTGAGAGGAGCGCGAGGCTCTGCCCGCCCCCGTTGCGGTCAAGAGACCCATGCTCTAAAAAACGAAAAATTGACCGCTTAGCGTATATGCGCAAAACTATCCCCCCTCACTTGAACACTTACCAGCAACAATGCGTACTAGCGAAGCCATTTTTGCGCCTATCGGCGTTTACGACTCAGGAATCGGCGGACTGTCGGTGCTGCGGGCGCTGCGGGAGGCGTTGCCCGCCGAGTCCTTCGTTTATGTCGCCGACAACGCCCATGCGCCCTACGGGGATCGCTCAGCCGCGTTTATCGAAACCCGCGCCACGCACATCAGCCAGTTTTTGGTCGGGGGCGGCGTAAAGGCGCTGGTGCTCGCTTGCAACACCGCCAGCGTTGTCGCCGCGCAGCACTTGCGCAAACTACACGGACTGCCCATCGTGGCGATGGAACCGGCCATCAAACCCGCTACCCAACTTACCCGCTCTAAAGTCGTGCTGGTGCTGGCGACCACCAACACCATACACAGCCCGGCGGTCGCGCGGCTGTGCCACGCCTACGGCCAAGAGGTCAAAGTCATCCTGCAACCGTGCCCAGGACTGGCGGATCAAGTCGAACGCGGCCAGTTCCAAAGCACCCGTACCCGACGGTTATTGGACGGCTTCATCCGCCCAGGCATGGCCGCAGGTGCGGACACCATCGTCTTAGGCTGTACCCACTATGCGTTTTTGGCCGAAGAAATTGCCCTTATCACCGGCCCGTCCGTCACCGTGGTCGAGCCTTCGGGGGCCATCGCCCGCCAACTTGCCCGTGTGTTGCCCAATACCCCCGCGCCAGCGCGGACAGCGGCGACCACCTACTACACCTCCGGTTCGGCACCCGCCCTGTCCGCTTTCCTGACCGCCATCGGGGAACCTGCCGAGCCTGTGTATACGCTACCGGCCACACGCTAAGGCCTCACTTCACCCCGATAGCGCTTTGCCACACGCCGCTTTCGGTGAGGCCGTTGGCACTAGAAAAAGTCCCCTGCCCATCCCTTACCCCATTTTTATATTTGCCGACATACCTGTTGCCGTTGGCATAAGCGTAAACACCATGCTCGTTTCTCAAGCCATTTTGGGCTTCCCCTTCATAGCTGTCACCCTTCGGGTAGGTTATGGTAACAGCCAGGGTACTGCCGCCAGCCATCAGCAAAAAAAAGCAACGGCAAGCCCGCCACCTTATTTAAGGAATATTTTTAACGCCTTTTAAAAATAGATTTGAATCAATGACTTGCATTGAGGTGTTTTTTTATTGGTAAAAAGGGAAAAAATAGCTTAACATCTTGTTGCATTTGATAGTTTTCGATTAAATGCTCAGTTCACCGCCGCATAGGCGATTTAGAAATAAATTAAAAAGTCACTTTGCGGGGATAATGCCGTTCACCGCCGCATAGGCGGTTTAGAAAGTGTGTTTTTTAACGCCACCGGCAATGGACGAGTTCACCGCCGCATAGGCGGTTTAGAAAATCTGACCTTTACGGCAATGCTTTTTTTACCCGTTCACC
>JACXTQ010000216.1 GCA_016919605.1 Methylovulum sp. | reverse complement strand
CTTTAAGGTGTGGGGGTATCAATCCTGAAAAATCGCCGCGTCAGCATGTTTGCTAAGGCTGAAACCTTTCAGCTTGTTTTTATCTGTCATACCCGAAAAATGGGTGCCTGCCAAATCCGCACCGGCAAAATTGGTGTCTTCCAGCAAGCAGCCGGACAAATCAGCCCCCGACAAGTCGGCGTTGCTTAAATCCGCACCGGACAAGTCCACGCCTGACAAGATGGTGTTTTTTAAGGTCGCACCCGTCAAGGTGGCGTAACGCATCAGGGCGCGGTTAAGGTTGGCATCGCTCAAATCCGCGCCCGTCAGGTTGACGTTGTTGAGGCTGACGCGCATCAGGCCCATCGGTTGGTTTTGCATGTCCACCCCCCAATTGGCATGGTTGAGCTTGGCATAGCTTAAGTTGGAGCGGTCAAGGTTGGCAATGAAGCGGCTGCCACTCAGGTTGGCATGGCTCAAGTCCGCGCCACCCATATGGACACCGAAAATGCTGGTGTTGGCTAGATTGGCACCGGACAGGTTGATCTTCGACATTACGCTTAAATCCAAGTTCAGGCCGGACAGGTCGCTATGGCTGAAATTGGCGCGGCGCAAATCCGCGCCCCATAAGTCGGCATGGGTAAAATCGAGGTTTGACAAGTCCACGCCAGTCAAGTCCTTGCGGCGCAAATCCGCCGGGTGTTGTTTATCGGCGCTAGCCAGCCGTTGCTCGACTTCGGCGCGGCTCAGGTCGGCGGCTGTCGCGGGTAGGGCGGTGAGTACAGCTAACCCTAAGCAATAAGGGGTGATCTTCATGAACAATGCTCCCGGTCAATTAAGTTGGCTACGAAGTTAAACTTGGAACTTTAGCCCCTGTTTGGCTTTATTGCAATAAACTTGGCGACCTGTCCGGTGGCCTAGTAAGCAAAAGATAAAATTTGACTCCCCGTGCTTTTGTGTGAAATTGTCAGATAATGTTGTGAAATATAACCTTCGCCCGCGTAATTTATGAACTTTAAACCTATTTTTTTCAGTGTGATAATGACCATGATGAGTTCGACACCCGCCCATGCCTCGGCTTTTGATAAAAAACTGCCGCTGTGTGGCAATAGCCCTAATTGTGTGTCCAGCCAAGCGGACATCCATGATAGCCAGCATTATATTTTGCCGTTTGAGATCAAAAGCAATGCCTTGCAAGCCTGGGATGCCTTGAAAAAAGCCATCCTTAAGCAACCACGCATGGTGATTACCCACGAGACCGACACGACCCTGCACGCTGAGGCCACCAGTTTGGTGTTCCGCTTTGTTGACGATATTAATGTGCTGCTTGATGCGGACAAGAAGCTGATCCATATCCGCTCCGCCTCGCGTGTCGGGCATAGCGATTTTGGGGTCAACCGTAAGCGTATTGAAACCTTACGCACCGAATTGCGTAAGGTTGGGGTGATTGATTAGGGTAGATTTACAAGCCAATAATGCTGATGTTATCGCTTATTGCACAAGCAGGATATCCATAGGCTTATTTGAATTTGACGACTTTGTTCAAAGGATTTAGGTTAAGTTCATCGACAACCATCTGGGAACTGGATTCAAGCACATAACACACGGCTTCGGCAACGTCTTGGGGTGTTAAAGCATTGCTGGCATCATCGCCCGGAGCGAAGGCCAACGGGTCAAAAAAAGCTGTCCTGACCATGCCGGGATTAATCAGACACACCCTAACATGGCTTTTGCCGCATTCTTCGCGCAAAGCTTGGGTAAAGCCGCGTAGGGCGAATTTGCTGGCACAATACACAGCCCCCTTTCGGCTACCTTTTAACGCCGCTTCGGAGCCAATATAAATCAAATCGCTACGCGGCTGGCGTTTTAACGCGGGCAAAAAAGCGCGGGTCAGATACGCTTGGCTGGTGAAATTAAGCGCCATTAGATCATTAATTTGCCGATAAGAAAATTCTTCCACAGAGCCAAACTGGCCTTTTCCGGCACAAAAAATAATGCCATCAATGGCTGGGAAGGCTTGTGCTAACTTGCGCAGTTGTTCCGGCAAGGCTTGCAAATCGGCCAGATCCAGTTGGACGGCGGTGAAGCCTTGGATATCTTGGCGAAACTTGCCGCTATCACGCGCTATGCCTATGACTTGATGGCCCTGTTGCAACAAGTTTTTGGCAACGGCGCGGCCTATGCCGGAGCTGGCACCCGTGACAAGGATCGTGCGGCTTAGGCTGTGCATGGGAAAAGCTTGTCTGCTGGGATATGGGTCAATAGTTGTGCGCTGCAATAGTCGAGCAGTTCTTGTTCCAAACGTTTCGGATAAGACACCATGCCCTGACATTTTTCTAAGGGGCTGGCGAACAACTTTTCCTCAGGATAAAGTGCGTGGATTTTTTTGAAAAAATGCTCTGGCAAGCGGAACGCGCCTAAGCTGACCGAATGTAACAGGTTAAGGTTGATTCTGGCAAACACTTGCGCAAAGAAGGCTTGGTAAAGGGGTTGGTAATCCTGTTGGTACAGCAAAGGGTCAAAGCGCAGACCGATGAGCCAGCCTTGTTCTTGGCATTTGCATAATGCGTCTAGGCGGCGTTGTAAGGATGGGGCTTTAGCTTCGACTTTTTTGGCAATGGCGTGGGGCGACAAACTGAATGCAACCACGCAACGGGGCAAGGGGTCGTGGTTTAGTAGGCTGCGCACTTGGGTGCTTTTGGTGCGCAATTCCAGCCACGCATTGGGCAGGTCGGCGAAAAACGGCAAAAAATGTCCGGCAAAGCCGGTGACAGGTTCTAAGGCTAAGCTATCGCAATCGTAACCGGAGAAAAAATGCACGGCTTCGTTTGGCGTTTGTGCGCATACTTGCCGGATGTCATCTTGGAACGCCTCGTAATTGACAAACAGCACATAGTGGGCGGACGGGTACATACCTTGCAAAAAGCAGTAGCGGCAGTCATAAAGGCAGTTAAGGACATGGGAAAAATAATAATTGTGGCGGGCACCCATGCCATAACCTGCGGGTGTGGGCAGGGCGAAGCGTTGACGTTTTTCGGCCAAAATCAGAGCCGGTTTGAGTTTTTGTAGTCGGAAATTTTGCGCCTTGGGGTTGAACACTTCCGTGTAACGCTGGCAAGGGATGCGGGTGGCGTTCGGGAAGCGTGCCAAAATGTCCAGCACACGCGGATGTTGGCGGACGGCATCTTCTATATACAGGGTGTCTATCATGAATGGCAAGGCGGTGGGTCAATAATGAATGGGCATTTTATAGGAAAATGCTTGTGATTTATTGCTCAAGCTCCATATAGGGTAAAATAGCCATGATTATTATCTGACAGGGACATTATGAAAACGAACAAAATAGGGTTTATTGGCGGTGGCAATATGGCCTCCAGTTTGGTAAGCGGCTTGGTTGCCAGCGGCCATGCGGCGGATGCCATCTGGGTCTGTGATGTCAATGAAGCGGCCTTGGCGGCTCTGGCGGCCAATTTTGGTGTCAACACCAGCACCGACAACGCAGCGGTGGTGGCGGCAGTTGACGTGATAGTTTTGGCGGTCAAACCGCAGAGCCTTAAAGAAGTCGCTTGCGCCATCGCCCCGTTAATCGGGCAACGGTTGGTGGTGTCGATTGCGGCGGGAGTCAGGCAAAGCAGTTTGACGGCTTGGTTGGGCAGTGGCGCGGCGGTGGTGCGTTGTATGCCCAATACCCCGGCCTTGGTTTTGACAGGGGCGACCGCCTTACATGCCAACGCCAATGTCAACCCTAGCCAATGTGATTTGGCAGAAAGCATTATGCGGGCTGTGGGCATTTCGCTATGGGTTAGCGATGAAAGTGAATTGGATGCCGTAACTGCGGTGTCAGGCAGTGGCCCTGCGTACTTCTTTTTGCTGATGGAAGCGATGGAAGCGGCGGCGGTGGATTTGGGTTTGACCGCCGCCACCGCACGGCTGTTGGTGCAGCAAACCGCCTTGGGAGCGGCGAAAATTGCCTTGGAATCACCCGAATCGCCGGAACAATTACGCAAACGGGTGACATCGCCAGGTGGTACTACCCAACAGGCGATACAGACATTTGAGCAGGGTGGTTTTGCCCCACTGGTCGCCAGCGCCTTACGGGCGGCGTGTGAGCGTTCCGTTGAAATGTCCAAACAGATGGAGGATTGCTGATGAATTCCAGTTACCTGACCGACCCTATTATCCTGATCGTTGATTCCTTAACATCGCTCTATATTTTGGCGGTTTTGTTACGGTTTTTGCTGTTATGGTGCGGCACTTCGTTTTACAATCCGATTGCCCAACTGTTGCTTAAGATCACCCATCCGCCTCTGCGCATCTTGCGCCGTTTCATACCATCGATTGGCAGGATTGACACTTCTTCACTGGTTTTGATGCTGTTTTTGCAGATGTTTGCCAATTTCATCATCCTTATCTTAAAGGGGGTGATGGTTAATGTCGCGGCATTGACTATTTTATCGCTTAGCGATTTGGTCGCCTTGCTCATCAATATTTTTATTTTTGCGGTTTTTGCCAGGGCTTTGTTAAGCTGGATAAATCCCGGCGCTTACGATTCGGCCTCTTCCATTTTGGCGGCCCTTACCGATCCCGTGCTGAACATCAGCCGTAAATTTATCCCCGATTTGGGCGGTATTGACTTGTCACCTTTGGCGGTGTTGCTGTTTTTGCAACTGGTGAAAATGATCGTACTGCCACCTTTGCAGCAATTGGCGAGCCTGCTAGGTTAGCTGGCGGCTTACTGGGTGCCATAGATTAAGCTCGTATTTTGTGGCTAAGCCATTAATAATGGCGTACATATTGCTGATGCCAGACTAAAAAAGATAAGGGGGCGAGACAATAACCTTTTCGCTTTGCTGTGCCTTTGTCATATAATTCAGAATCTTGTATAAAGCCATCCAAAAAACTATGTCTGTACCTATATTTCAAGCGTTGATTGTTTTATTTTGTTTGCTAAGCGGTGAAATGGCCTTTGCCAAGCGCTTATATCGGCTGCAAGACCAATACGGTAACACCTTGTTTTCTGACCAAGTCCCGCCGGAACAATCACAAAACCGCCGTGAGTTGCTCAGCCCTAGGGCAATGGTGATTGATGTGGTTGAAAAAGCCAAGACTAAAGAGCAAATAGATTTGGAAGCTAGGCTGGCTGAACTGAGGAAAGAAGAGGAAAAGCTGATTGCCAAACAAAAAATCAACGATAATGCTTTGTTGGGCACCTTCCATTCCGAAGGGGAGATCAATGCGGCGTTGACCACTAAAATGCAAGATTTTGACAACCAGAGGCGGGTGTTGGATGAATCGTTAAAGAATATCACGCAACAACTGGATAACCAGCAAAAAGCGGCGGCGGCGGCGGAGCGTAACGGCCAGCAGGTACCGGACAAATTGCTTGAGGATATCAAATCAACCCAGCAACAAATAGAAAAAATCAATAAGATAATCCGTGCCACTGCCGATAAGCAAGAGCTGGTCAGGAACGAATATACCGCCAATATTGACCGTTATTTGTTTTTGACCCAGTCGGTAAGAAAAACAAAGCACGAGGCGGCCAGGCCGAATATCCAACAAGCCAATGCCTTAGGCCTGTTCCATTGTGACAATGACCATCAATGCAATAAGGCTTGGGAAATTGCCCGCCAGTTTGTCAACCGCCATTCCACCACGGTTCCCGATGTCTATAACGACAAGCTGATTATGAACCGCCCGCCAGCCGTCGATACCGATATTAGTTTGTCGTTATCGCGCATCATCATCACCGAGAATGACTACGAGCTGTTTTTGGACATCCATTGCCACAATTCGGCTATCGGTGAAGAATTATGTTCCAGCCAAAAGATTAAAGACTTGCGGGCTTCTTTCCGTAACTATGTCAATAACGCCTTAGCGGGGTCGGCTCAGCAATAGCGTGCCTACCCCTTGGTTGGTGAACAATTCCAATAACACCGCATGTTCCACCCGCCCGTCAATGATGTGCACGCTATGGACACCGCCGCTTAGGGCATCGGTGGCGCAACGGGTTTTGGGTATCATGCCGCCGGAAATTGTTCCATCGGCAATTAGCGCGTCAATATCGGCCACCGATAGCCCGGTCAATAATTGGCCTTGTTTGTCGAGTATGCCGGCGGTATTGGTCAATAAGATCAATTTTTCTGCTTTTAGCACTTCGGCAGTTTTGCCCGCCACCAAGTCGGCGTTGATATTGTAAGAATAGCCATCCTCACCGACTCCTATCGGGGCAATCACTGGAATAAAATCGCTACGTCCAAGCATATCGACCACCGATGGGTCTATGCTGCTGACTTCGCCGACATGCCCTAGGTCAATGATTTCCGAAGCGTCATCGTCTAACAAGGCCCGTTTTAGATGAATTTTTTTGGCGCGGATAAAGTCGCCGTCTTTACCGGTCAATCCTACCGCTTTACCACCGTTCATATTGATTAGGTTGACGATTTCCTTATTGACTAAGCCGCCTAGCACCATTTCCACCACGTCCATTGTTTCGCTGTCGGTCACGCGCATCCCATCGACAAAGCTGCTGGTTTTGCCCAATTTTGCCAATACTTGACCAATTTGTGGGCCGCCGCCATGCACGACAATGGGGTTGATACCGACCAGTTTCATGAGCACGATGTCCCTGGCAAAGCTGTTTTTCAAGGTTTCATCAACCATCGCGTTGCCGCCAAATTTGACGACAACGGTCTTGCCCTTAAAGCGTTGGATGTAAGGTAAGGCTTCTATCAACACTTCCGCGATCAGGGGGGCGGCTTTTTTTTGCATCATTTTTTACTAGTCCATCAAAAGTTAATGTTAAATCAATTGGATATAAAATAGAGGGGGATAAACCTAAAGCTTAAAATCATTGATGTCATCAAACAAATCATCCAAACCGAATTCGTCATCGTCACTGACAATAATGTCAGAATGGGCGCTGTTAAAAGACGATGTGTTATGGGTTATTGAGTTTTCCCGATCACCATAATCGATGACTCGCTTAAACTGGATAAGGTTGGACACAGCGGCGTTCATTTCTGCCAAATCCACCGGATAATGGCTGTGTGCGGTGCCGGTCATCATATCTTTAAACGCTTTCATCAAGCTTTCCAAATCTTGCGTCAAGGTGTTTGACAGCCTTTGATGGGCAATAAAGATAGCCAATAGCGTGATTGATAAGGGGATGATGATAAGCCCCGCCACCAAACCCAGCTTAACAACATCAATGGCCTCATCATGGCGGTAATGGATCGTCCAGTCGGTATTGGCGATATTTATTTGGTTGCCGTCAAGGTTTTCCGTAGTGTCTTTTACGCCAATCGCCCCTAGCACCAACTGGCCTTGCTTAAGTTCATAATAACCGTTTTTTATCGGTGCCAACCGTAAGCCGCCCAAAATAATTTTTTCATCCAAACTCGCCAGAATGACCCCGATAACTTTGCCGTTTTGAGTGATGCCGCGTGCTATCGCCAAATGCCTGTCAATGCCTTTGTCACCCTGTATGCCAGGAAGCTGGTTGCCCTTTAAGGTTTCTTTGACTAGCTGCAAATCGGCAAAACCCATGCGTGGCTTGGATTGCTCGTCAATTTCATTGGTGTCCGACAGCAATAAGCGGATTTTTAAAATATCGGGGATATATTTTTCCAATTTTTCCGCCGTCACCCTCAATAAGCCGCTGTTGCCGGTTATGATGGCGTTCAGCACCTCAGGGTCTTGGGCCATTTTATCCAGTGTTTTGTTCAGTAAACCAATCTGTGCCGCTACGCCAAAGGCGATGCTTTTCGCTTCGGCGGTGGTGGCATCTTGTTTGGATGTGGTGGCTTCATTGTTGGACAACCAGTACACACCCAGCGCAGCGCTCAGCAGCATCATAACGGTTGCCAGTGCAAGCAACGAGAAAATTTTTCTCATAATAACAATAACTCCAAATATAACAATATTTTAAACGGTT
>JACXTQ010000003.1 GCA_016919605.1 Methylovulum sp. | reverse complement strand
TCCACAGGTATTGATGACATTGTAGTCATCAGCTCTAAACTTTAGATTCGTTACCGTCATTCCGGCAGGGATTATTGCCGGAATCCAGAATACAGGAATGTGTAAAAGCCCATAGAATCCATAGCTGAATGGCAATCATCCAAAATTTAGGATTGCAAGACTACCAAAAAACCTTGCATGCCATGCAGCAGTTCACGCAAAGCCGTAATTCCGAAACCCCCGATGAAATCTGGCTAGTCGAACACCCGCCCGTCTTCACATTAGGCCTTAACAGCAAATCCGAACACCTGCTGAGGCTTACCGATATTCCGGTTATACAATCTGATCGCGGTGGTCAAGTCACCTATCACGGCCCGGGGCAATTGGTGGTCTACACCTTGCTGAATATCAAACGCCTGAATATAAATATCCGCCAATTAGTTACCCTGCTAGAACAAGCGATGATAGAAACGCTTGCCCTGTATGGCATAATAGCTGTTTCCAGGGCCGACGCGCCGGGGGTTTATGTACAGAACAAAAAAATCGGCTCGATTGGCTTAAGAATTAAAAACAATTGCAGTTATCATGGCCTAAGCTTCAATAATCAGATGGATTTACGACCGTTTACGCACATCAATCCCTGTGGTTATTCCAGCCTTGAAGTTACCCAACTGGCTGATCTGGGCGTGACCGTTACCACATCCGAGCTTGCCACCCACGTTGTCCACGCAATCACTACGGCATTACACACATGAGTTATCAAGCCCCTTCCCGCTCCACGCCCGAATCCCATCAGCGTAGTACCGAAAAACTGGCACGCATACCAATCAAAGTTGAACAATCGGAAACAGTATTGCGCAAACCAGACTGGATACGGGTGAAGCTGGGCGCCAATGATGAAGTCAACCGCATCAAGCAACTTCTGCGCGAGCATAAACTGCACACCGTCTGCGAAGAAGCCGCCTGCCCTAACCTGGGCGAATGTTTCAGCCACGGCACCGCCACCTTCATGATAATGGGTGATTTATGCACGCGCCGCTGCCCGTTCTGCGATGTCGCCCATGGCAAACCCTTGCCGCTAGATCCGAATGAACCGCAACATTTGGCCGAAGCCATTAAAACACTGGCCTTAAAATATGTCGTGATTACCTCGGTAGACCGCGACGATTTACGCGACGGCGGTGCCGGACATTTTGCCGAATGCATTAAAAAAACCCGCGAACTGACGCCAACGACAAAAATAGAAATCCTGGTACCGGATTTTCGCGGCCGTCTGGATAAAGCCGTGGAAATTCTCGCCGAACAGCCTTGTGACGTGTTCAACCACAATCTGGAAACCGTACCAAGGCTCTACAAACAAGCCCGCCCCGGTTCCGACTACCAGGACTCACTGGATTTATTACAGCGTTTCCACCAGGCTCAACCCAACGTACCCACCAAATCCGGCCTGATGCTGGGCATCGGCGAACAACCAGAAGAAGTCCATCAAGTCATGAAAGACCTGCTTGCGCACGGCTGCTCCATGTTGACCCTGGGCCAATACCTGCAACCCAGCAAAGCCCATCTGGCCGTGCAAAGTTACGTCACCCCGGCAGAGTTTGATGAATACGGTGCAATAGCCAGAGAACTAGGGTTTAAACAAGTCGCCAGCGCACCGATGGTAAGATCGTCTTATCATGCTGATCTTCAAGCTAAAAATATCATCACTTAAGATTGAAAACGGGATGAGCCTAAAAAATCTGCAAAAACGATAAGTCAGCAGCATCGCTAAAACAACCAATCACCTAGCCTTGTTTCATCAAGGCTAAATTTCTTTCAGATCGGTCAGAAATCAGCTAAAAAATGATACCCTAGCATTTTAATCTTTTTACCTGACCACTTATGCACCAAGAAACCGAAAAACGCCTGATTCTGGTCGATGGTTCTTCTTTTTTATTCCGCGCCTATCACGCCATTCCGCCATTAAGCAGCCCGAAAGGCGTTCCCACCAACGCCATTCACGGCGTCACCAATATGCTACGCAAGCTTATAGCTGACTATCACAGCGACTACATCACCGTCGTGTTTGACGCGCCGGGCAAAACCTTCCGCAACGATTTATACGACCAATACAAAGCCAACCGTCCGCCGATGCCCGATGATTTGCGCGTGCAAATCGAGCCGCTGCACCACATCATCCGCGCCATGGGTTTGCCGTTGATTATGGAAAAAGGCATAGAAGCCGACGACGTATTGGGCATCTTGGCCTGCCACGCGGTCGAATTGGGTTACAGCGTCATCATTTCCACGGGCGATAAGGACATGGCGCAATTGGTCAACGAGCAGATCATCCTAGAAAACACCATGACCAACACCCGCCTAGACGTGCAAGGCGTGATCGACAAATTTGGCGTCAGGCCGGATCAGATCATCGACTACTTGGCTTTGATTGGCGATACCGTTGACAATATCCCCGGCGTTCCCAAAGTCGGCCCGAAAACCGCCGCGAAATGGTTGGCAGATTACCAAACCCTAGAAAACCTCATCGCCCATGCTGATGACATCAAAGGCAAAATTGGCGAAAACCTCCGCAACAGCTTGCCGCAATTGCCGCTCTCCAAACAACTGACCACCATCCGTTGCGATTTGGCATTGCCTTACCACATGGACGATCTAAAACAACAACCGATGGACAAGCCGGAGCTGAAACATCTGCTCAGCGATTTAGGTTTTTCCTCGTGGATCAAGCAACTCGACAGCACGCCCAGCTACACCCCCAACGCCGCCCCAGCACAAGCGGACTTGCTCGACGAACCCGAACAGCCAGAATCCCTCGTCAGCGATTACCAAACCATCCTCACCGAAGCGCACTTCAACGACTGGCTGGATAAACTGGCACACGCCGATTTGTTCGCATTTGATACCGAAACCACCAGCCTCGACTACAGCAAAGCCCGCGTCGTCGGCGTATCGTTTGCGGTAACACCGGGCGAAGCCGCCTACCTGCCCTTGGCGCACGACTACCCCGGCGCACCCGACCAGCTCGACCGCGACCACTGCCTGGAAAAATTACGCCCGCTGTTGGAAAACCCCGCCCAAGCCAAACTGGGGCAAAACCTCAAATACGACAGCCACGTCCTCGCCAACCACGGCATTGCCTTGCGCGGCATCGCCCACGACACCATGCTGGAATCCTATGTGGTCAACAGCACTGGCAGGCACAACATGGACGATTTGGCGGTAAAATATTTAGGCGTTGATACCATTCACTATGAAGACGTGGCAGGCAAAGGCGCGAAACAAATCGGCTTTTCCGAAGTGTCCATCGAACAAGCCACACCTTACGCCGCCGAAGATGCCGACATCACCTTGCGCCTGCACCAAGTTTTGC
>JACXTQ010000215.1 GCA_016919605.1 Methylovulum sp. | reverse complement strand
GTGCGGTCGGGTCGATGCTGATACGGTTTTCGCGGATGTGATAGCCATAACAACGCCGTAAACTGGACAAAATCCGTGCCGAAGAGCGGCTGCCTATGCCTTCATCATAGCGGCTGCGGATAAACTCTCGAATCTGCCCATTGTCAGCCGTCAACAGCGGCTTACCTGCCAGCCATTTGGCAAAAATACGCAAATCGCTACGGTAAGCGGACAGGGTGTTTTCGCTTAAGCCTTGTTCCGCCCAAGCGGCATCAAGGAATTGGTCGATCAAGTCATCAGCGTTCATAGGGCTAATTATGGGCGGCCAATACTGTAATAAGTCAGGCCCATTTCTTGCAATAATTCCGGTTTATACAAATTTCTGCCGTCAAAAACAACACCATCTTTAAGGGTATTTTTCAGCAGCTCAAAATCAGGGCTCCAGAAATTTTTCCATTCGGTCACTACCAACAACGCATTGGCTCCGATCAGGGCTTCTTCGGCACTGTCCACTAAGACCAAGCTAGGCGTATCACCATAAAGGCGTTTGGCTTCGCCCATCGCTTCGGGGTCATAAGCACGGACAACCGCTCCGGCGGCGATCAGGGCTTCGAGTATCACGCGGCTGGGTGCTTCGCGCATATCATCGGTTTTTGGCTTGAAGGCCAAGCCCCACATGGCAAAAGTCTTACCTTGTAAATCGCCTTGGTAATGTTCGTTCACTTTTGTGAACAGCACTTGTTTTTGCCGGTTATTGACGTTTTCAACGGCTTTGAGCAACTCCGCCTCATAACCCATTTGCTGGGCGGTACGCTCCAAGGCTTTAACGTCTTTGGGAAAACACGAGCCACCGTAGCCGCACCCTGGATAGATAAATGAGTAACCGATACGGGAGTCGGAACCGATACCGTTACGCACCTGCTCAATATCGGCGCCTAAACGTTCTGCCAAATTCGCCAGTTCGTTCATAAAGCTGATCTTGGTCGCCAACATGGCATTAGCGGCATATTTGGTCAATTCCGCCGAACGCACATCCATCTTGATAATACGCTCATGATTGCGGTTAAACGGCGCGTAGAGGGCTTTTAACAGCTTTTCCGCCTTGGGGTTGTCAGTGCCGATAATAATCCGGTCGGGCTTCATAAAATCGTCAATCGCCGCGCCTTCTTTTAAAAATTCAGGATTGGACACCACATCATAAGGCACATCAACGACACGCGCCGCCTGTACCTGCTCAATCACTTCCCTAACACGGTCGGCAGTACCCACAGGCACAGTGGATTTATCGACAATCACCCGATATTCCATCATATTTTCGGCAATGGATTTGGCGACCGCCAACACATATTGCAGATCGGCGGCGCCATCTTCATCAGGCGGCGTGCCTACGGCGATAAATTGGAAAACCCCGTGGTTGACCGCTTCCAGAATATTGGTGGTAAATTTCAAACGGCCTGCCTGTTGGTTTTCCTTAACCATGTCTTCAAGCCCTGGTTCAAAAATAGGTACGATGCCGCGTTTAAGATTGGCTATTTTGATTTCATCAACATCTATGCAGAGGACATCGTTACCGACTTCCGCCAAACAAACACCCGTAACCAGACCTACATAACCGGAACCAAATACTGTCACTCTCATGTGTTTTTCCTAAATTTAGAATTCGTAACTGATGTTACGCAGTCATTTTTGCAAAATTGAAAAATGTAACAATGAATCGCTATAGCGATGATTTTTTTAATCGGGTTCTCGCACCCGAAAGCGAGACACTTTCTTTTGCTCCGCCAAAAGAAAGTGTCCAAAGAAAAGGCGGCCCGGTTGCCGCTTAATCCTGCGCTCCTCGGTTTTGTCGGGGGTAGGCAGAGCGGGCTTCCTGCCCGCCTGCCAACGCGCGGCATCCTTGCCGCGCCCCTTTATGCCCTGCGGGTATTCGGGCTGATCCCGACAAAACCTGCGGTGCTCAGCGCGGCAAACGGGAAAAAAACACGTTACTGCGTAACATCAGTTCGTAACTGATACTGTTGCAAGGCTTGAAAACGGCGATAATGGCCGTTTTCTTCTGATTATGGCTTGTCCAGCAAGTGGACGACCCGCCGGGCGTTTTCTTGCCAATACAGCCCCTTGTCGGCCAAAGTCTGCGCGGCGGCCTTACCCAACCGCTGGCGTAAGCCATCATCAAAACACAACGCGCATAACTGTTCGATAAAAGCCTGTTCGTCTTCAGGGTCAAATAACAACGCATCGCGGCCATGCGTCAAAATCTCGCGGATATTGGGCCGGTTTGGGGCAATGATGGACTTTCCCAACACCATATACTCAAATAGCTTTAACGGTGACGCATAAGCCACTACATCCGGTTGCAGGGCAATGTCAAAAGCCGCCACATAACGGGCGACCTCATCCCGATCTATAATGCCGGTAATGCTAATACGGTCGCTGATACCCAAAGCTTGCGCTTGTTGCTCGATGGCGGTGCGTGCCGGACCATCCCCCACCAACAGCAAATGCCAATTGCGCTCCTTATGGTCGGCAATGGCTTGTACCACCTTGTCTAGCCTGTGCCAATCGCGGACAAAACCGGTAAATCCCAATACCAGTTTATTATTAAGGTTATATTTTTCAATCACTTCGCTGCTATCAATGGCGACACTAAAACGCTGTAGGTTAATGCCGTTAGGGATAACGGTGATGCTGCGCTCTGCCGCACCCGCTGCGATGATTTTTTCCGCCAGCACCCGTGTTACCGGCAAGACATAATCGGCTTGTTGCCAAACATAGCGTTCCGTCCATTTCGCCAACCAATCCAACTGGATGCCGTCATGTTTTTTGCGCTCTTCATACAACGGCGCGTTGACTTCCAGCAATAACGGTAACTTAAAGCATTTTTTTGCCCAGATGCCCGAAGGGAAAAACAGGTTGTAACGCTCGTAAATCACATCCGGTTTGTGCTTTACAATCAACGGCACAATTTTGGCAAAATCAAATAGCGCGTAAGCAAATTCGATAAATTCGTGCAAGAAACCTGGCAACAAGGTGCGGATCAGTTGCACCGAGCCGGAACTGCTGCCAAAGCCTTTATGCTCGATAGCCGCAGGTTCCGCCATAATAATGTCATGCCCCAATTCTTTTAGAGCCGTAATCAGTTCTTCAATATGCACATATTGCCCGTCTTTCGAGGCAATACGATGATGATAGAGAATTTTCATCCAGTGTCCTGAGTATCTTAATTAAAAAAGTGGCTTAAAGCGTTTGCTGGATGCCGCTCACGCTGGCAAGCACCGCATACACCTTAGCCACCGTGTCATCCCATGAAAAACCCTCAGCATAGTGGCGGGTGGCTTGCCGATCAGGATAATGGGCGAACAACTGCCGAACCCCTTGGGCAATGCCATCGGCGGTGCGCTCGCCAATCAAGACCCCGGCATCGGCAGAACGCACCACCTCCGGTGTCCCCCAAATCTTGGTGGCTACCACTGGCGTACCGCAAGCCATCGATTCCAGCAACACATTCGCCCAACCTTCACGGCTGGAAGCCAAAATCAGCGCATCGGCGGCGTTATAAACGTCAGCCAATTGCGGGTGGGTCAATGTCCCTAAAAAACGCACCCTATCGCCCAGTTGCAATTTTGCCACCAAGGCTTGCAAATTTTGCAATTCCTGTCCGCCACCCGCTATTAACAATTGGTGGTCGGGCAATTGCTGCATAGCCTCAATCACCAAATGGTGGCCTTTCAACTCGATTAAATTGCCGACTGATAGCAGTGTAGGTCTGGACAGGTTCATGGCCTGCCGGATCGGGGCGCGGGGTTTGGGGCAAAAAGCCTGCAAATCCACGCCATTGCGCAAGGCATGTATGGTTTTGCTTTCGGAGACACCGAGCTTGATTAGCTCCTCTTTTAAGGCTTCACAAACGGTGATAACTTGATCCGCCTGTTGCGCCGCCCACAAAATCATTTTTTTCGGTAAAGCGTACTGGGGAATCTGATGGACATCGGAACCCCTAGCGGTAATCACCAGCGGTTTGCCCAAAGCTTTCGCTACTATCGCCGCCGCCACGCCATCGGGATAGAAATAATGCGCGTCAATGACATCAAAATCATAGCCATCGGCGATCAGGCGTTTTATAAACGGCAAGCTGGCCGCAGCCAACAACGCCGGGGCGACCGTCATGCCGATTTTGGGGATTACCGGATAGCGCGGATGATAGACATCAATGCCATGACGGCGCTCTTGCCTAGCAACCCGTGCATAATCGGCATAGCCGCCAAACCGTTGGGCAGTGGACGGGAACCACGGCACCGGCGCGACTACTTTCGCTTCCACGGGCGTTTGTGCCAATAAATGCCTTAAGCGTTGCTCAATAAAAATGCCATGACGCAGTTGCACGTCATTAGGGTAAAGGGTGGTGTAAGTCAGTATTTTCATAATGGCAGGCTATTTTCTAATCCGGTTATGGTATTGCATTAACGCTTTCCAGTCGAATAATGTGTGGTGCCGCTCAATTTTTCGGCCAAACCGTTATAAACTATACCGATTAAAAACTATCCCACGGCTAAACCCACACCCATGAAACCATCCTTAACCGTTAGTGCAGTGCAACAGCCCTGCAATGAAGATCGCCAAACCAATTTGGATTTTTCCATTGCCAAAATCTACGAGGCCGCCGCCAATCAAGCCGATTTGGTCATCCTACCCGAACTGCATCTGGGACCGTATTTTTGCCAAAACGAAGATTATAACCATTTTGATCTGGCACAGGCTATTCCTGGCCCAACCACGGCTATTTTGGCGGAAGTCGCCAAACAGGCGAAAGTGGTCATTGTTTCGACCATTTTTGAAAAACGCGCCCCAGGACTTTACCACAACACGGCGGTAGTGTTCGACAAGGATGGCAGTATCGCCGGCAAATACCGGAAAATGCACATTCCTGATGACCCTGGCTTTTATGAAAAATATTTTTTCACTCCCGGCGATCTGGGCTTTACCCCCATAGACACCTCCATCGGTAAATTGGGCGTGTTGATTTGCTGGGATCAATGGTATCCAGAAGCGGCGCGGCTAATGACCTTAGCGGGTGCGGAACTGTTGATCTACCCCACCGCTATCGGTTGGGATGCGCAAGACACCGATGACGAACAACGACGACAATTGGACGCGTGGGTGACTATTCAACGCGGCCACGCCGTTGCCAATGGCCTACCCGTGATTGCCTGTAACCGCATAGGCTTTGAAAAAGCTCCCGATTCCGATAAGGGCATCCATTTCTGGGGCAATAGTTTTATCGCAGGGCCGCAAGGGGAAATCCTCAGCCGTGCCAACGCCACCGACAACACACTGTTGACCTGGACATTAGACAGTGCCAGAACCGAGCGGGTCAGACAAATCTGGCCGTATTTGCGTGACCGCAGGATTGATGCCTATGGCGACTTGACCAAGCGATTTATTGATTGAGTGCCGTTTAACGTACGATTAGGCGCGAGGTATTGAAAGGAGCGCGGGCAATCTGCCCGCTGGTTGCGATCAAAGAACCTCACGCTGCAAAAAACGAAAACTTGACCGCTTAAAGTATAGAGCCTATTTCCATTTTATCCACACTACCCACACCATGCCCAATACCCTATCCCTAAGCTACCTGCACACCGCCATGCGCGAATGGCGGCGGCATTTGCACCAATACCCTGAAACGGCGTTTGAAGAAACCCAAACTGCGCAATTTGTGGCGGATAAACTGAGGGAGTTTGGCTTACAGGTGCATCAAGGCTTGGGCAGAACGGGAGTGGTAGGAACGTTAAGCGCAGGCACTTCCGGCAAAAAAATCGCCCTCCGCGCGGATATGGATGCCTTGTTCATCCAAGAACACAACGATTTTGCCCATAAATCCCGCCACGATGGCAAAATGCACGCTTGTGGCCATGACGGGCATACCGCTATGTTGCTGGGTGCGGCCTGTCATTTGGCCCGCCAGCCCAATTTTGACGGCACGGTGTATTTTATTTTCCAACCTGCCGAAGAAGGCCGTGCGGGGGCTAAGGAAATGATCCAGGACGGTTTGTTTGAGCTGTTCCCCGCCGATTGCGTGTTTGGGATGCACAATTTCCCTGATATTCCCGCTGGGCAGTTTGCGGTTAAGGCGGGGGCGATGATGGCGGCTTTTGATTGTTTTGAAATCACTATCCAAGGCCAAGCGACCCATGCCGCCATGCCGCATTTGGGTAACGATGCCATTGTCGCCGCCGCACAGTTGATTATGGCCTTGCAAACCATCGTCAGCCGTAGCCTTAACCCCGCCGATCCGGCGGTGGTCAGCATCACCCAAATCCATGCGGGCAACACGTGGAACGCCATCCCTGACACGGTGCTGTTAAGAGGTACGGTGCGCTGTTTCAAGCCCGCCTTACAAAGCCAAATCGCCGAGCAAATCCGCCATTTGAGCGCCACTGTGTGCGCAGCTTTTAACGTCAGTGCCAAAGTGCTATTCAATCCCGAAAACCCAGGCTATCCGGTGACATGGAACAGCGAGGCGGAAACTGCCCAAGCCCTGCAAGCCGCCATTGCCGTTGCCGGTGTGACTGGTGTTGATACGCAGCCCATCCCCAGTATGGGGTCGGAAGACTTTGCCTTTATGTTGCAGGAAAAACCCGGCTGTTACCTGTGGATAGGCAATGGCCCATCGGCCAATAGCTGTTTATTGCATAATCCGCACTATGATTTTAATGACGAACTATTACCGATAGGGGCGGCGTATTGGGTGCAATTGGTGGAAACGGTTTGCCATTTAAACGCAGCATGATTAAGGTTGACAAGTGCATCAATGTCCTGCATGGTTCGGCATTTTATTGACTGATTGGGAGTTAAACCATGCAAATATGGGTCGATGCCGATGCCTGCCCTAAGCCTATTAAGGATATTCTATTTCGGGCGGCGGAACGCACCGCCATAACGACGACACTGGTCGCTAACCAGCATTTGCCAACCCCGCCGTCACGTTATATCAAAATGTTGAGGGTACGCGCCGGTTTCGATGTCGCCGATAATGAAATCGTCACCCGCTTAAATGCGGGCGATTTAGTGATTACAGGGGATATTCCTTTGGCAAGCGAAGTTTTGGCCAAGGGCGGCCATGCCATCAATCCGCGAGGGGAACGCTATAGCCAAGAAACTATTAAAGAGCGCCTGAACATGCGTGATTTTATGGACACTCTACGCTCTAGTGGTATTGATACCGGCGGGCCGGCGGCGTTAGGCCCACGTGATATACAGGCCTTCGCTAACCAATTGGACATTTTTTTTGCCAGCCAACTCAAAAGATAAGCCATTATTAATGCCCTCGCTGCCGCATTTTTCCGCCATGATATTCGATTTGGACGGCCTCGTGCTGGACACGGAAAGTACGTACTGCCGAGCATGGCAACACGCGGCGGCGACAATGGGCTATGTGTTGTCCGATAGTTTTTGCCAATCCTTATCCGGCTTGCACCATTACGCAGTGGAAGCCCAATTGCGTATCATTTGTGGGGCGGATTTTGATATGCAGGCGTTTAATTGGCAAGCGGGTATCTGTTGGCGCGATGAGGTCAATGCCAGTGGCATTCCTGTCAAACCAGGAGTGTTGGATCTATTGGCTTATCTTACTGAACGCGGCATCCCCTTTGCTTTGGCGACCAATAGCCGGGCGGTGAATGCCAACGAATGTCTGGCGTTGGCGGGGCTGAATGGGGCGTTCGCGTTACAAGTCACTCGTGATGATGTGGCATCCGCCAAACCGGCGTCCGATGTGTTTTTGCAAGCGGCTGCACTATTGCAAACGCCTATTCAACGCTGCTGGGTGCTGGAAGATTCGCTGACGGGCATTATTGCCGCACACAGGGCTGGGGCATTTTCGGTATTGGTGCCATCCGTCTATCCTGTTGACGCGCAAGCGGCGGCTTTATGCGGTATTATGCGCCCTGATTTACACGCCGTATTGGCAACCGTTCACGCCGAGAACATGTTCTGAGTTCGCCCATCCTTAAGGCAATCAGGTATAATTTCACTATCATGCACTACTTTTTGTACCTTCAATTTGAAAGCTAAATATTCTAAAGTCTCCGTCATTGCCCCCGCCCGTTTGCACATGGGTTTTTTTGATTTAAGCGGTTCCTTAGGCCGTCATTTTGGCAGTATTGGCATTGCCCTGAACGAAATTAGCACCCGTTTGTCGGTGACTCCCGCCGCTTCCAGACAAATTGTCGGGCCTTCTTCCCATCGCGCCGGACAGTGCCTGACCACATTATGCCAAGCCTTAGGGGTATCTGACCAACTCAGTATCACCATTGACACAGCCATCCCCGAACACGTTGGCTTAGGTTCGGGTACGCAAATGGCCTTGGCGATAGGTTCTGCCCTTAACGGCATTTATGATTTGGGTTTAACAGTGCGCCAAATCGCTGCCGTGACCGAACGGGGGTTGCGCTCAGGCATCGGTATCGGCATTTTTGAGCAAGGCGGCTTGGTGGTGGACGGTGGCCGTGGTGAAAAAACCATCACCCCGCCGGTGTTGGTGCAGATGGCCATTCCAGACGACTGGCACTTTATCTTGGTATTTGACCAGCGCGGACAGGGCTTACATGGCTTGCAAGAAATACAGGCGTTTAGCCAATTGCCGCCATTTTCGGCTTTAGAGGCGGCGCGGTTATGCTATTTGTTGCTGATGCAGGGCTTGCCTGCGGTTGCCGAACACGATTTGGCAAAATTTGGTGCCGTGATTACCGAGTTACAACGCTCCGTAGGTGAGCATTTTGCCTCTGCGCAAGGCGGCGTGTTTACTAGCCCCGAAGTGGCGCAAGTAATGGCGTGGCTGGCGGAACAAGGGGCGGTGGCGATAGGCCAAACGTCTTGGGGGCCTACTGGCTTTTGCGCCTTACAAGGTGTGGAACGCACCAAAACCCTGAGCCAACAGGCTTGCGAGCGGTTTGCACAGTTTCATAACTTGACCTTAGTCACGGTCAGTGCCAGAAATAGCGGCGGTGAAGTGGCGGTTTTTTAACGGCTTGAGTCGGTTTTGCTCCACTATGGTCTATTTTTGACTTTTTTTGGTGCATTAACGACAAACAGTGACACGGTATTTATTCTGAAAAATAAATAACTCATTGAAATATATTGAAATACAATGTGTGGCATTATTAATGCAGGTAGTAAAGTAAGTCAAGATACCGTCACGTTCGCCTGTGTTTGGTGCCATCCTGGCGTTCTATTTTCTCGGATAGAGCGCCTTTTTTATTGCCCGCCATTTTGTTTGATGCCTGCATAGCCTGCGGTAATTTTACCTTTGTCCCGCCTACGGGGTAAAATTACCGGTTTGACCGTACCACTCAGGAACACCTATGCACAAGCCCACCACGCCACTTCTGGCCGCCGATATTATCATCGAGCTGATTGACCTGCCCCACCGTCCTTTTGTCTTGATTGAGCGTGCCAATCCGCCTTATGGTTGGGCGTTGCCTGGTGGTTTTGTCGATGTCGGCGAAACCGTCGAGCAAGCGGCCATCCGTGAAGCCCAAGAAGAAGTGGGGCTGGATGTGACCCTGAAAGTCTTGCTAGGCTTGTATTCCGACCCTCAACGCGATTCCCGCAACCATACCGTGACCGCCGTTTATATTGGCGAAGCTTTTGACCTGCCGAAAGCGGCTGATGATGCCAAAAATTGTGGGATTTTTACTTTCGATGACCTGACCAGTGAATTGGCTTTCGATCACGCGCTGGTGTTGGCAGATTACCAATACTATCTGAC
>JACXTQ010000214.1 GCA_016919605.1 Methylovulum sp. | reverse complement strand
GGCCGAAGAAAATTCCGCCAAAAACCATCATTTTGGCATGGGGCGGGAAATGTTCGGTGGCTTCCGGCAGGGGGCGACCACCGCCGAAACCGGGGCGAGCAATTTGTTTGTGATTGACTAAACCTATCAGTACACGCTAGACCCGTGGGCAAGCCCTTTTACTTCATGTTGGCGTGTTGCCTGTTGACCCTGCCTTTATTGGCTAAGGCGGACAGACATTACAGTGCCCTAGGCTTAGTGAAGGCCGCCCGTGCGCAGATTGGCATCACCGTCAGTTACGATCCGGCTTACCGCACCTTAAGCTATCCTAACGGTGACGTGCCGATAGCGGCGGGAGTCTGTACCGATGTGCTGATCCGCGCCTTGCGCAGCAGTGCGGGTGTGGATTTGCAAAAAGCCATCCATGAAGACATGCAAGCCCATTTTGCCCAGTACCCCAAACAATGGCGGCTAAAAGGCACGGACAAAAATATTGACCATCGCCGAGTCCTCAACCTGCAAACCTATCTTAAGCGCAGGGGCTACTCAGTGCCGCTCTCCACGCAGCCGGAGAACTTTAAGGCGGGGGATTTGGTGACGGCGACCATTCCTCCTACCCTACCGCATATTATGATCGTCAGTGACAAAACCACAGCATCGTCAAGACGGCCTTTAGTGATACATAATATCGGCAATGGCGTACAGGAAGAAGACCGTTTGTTTGCCTTCAAAATAACAGGGCATTACCGGATAAGCTTATAACAATCCCACGCCCCCTTAATACCACCAACACATTTTAAAAATAACACACTGGTAAAAACATGACCCAAACCCACTGGAAAATTGCCCCAAAAGACGTATTAAATGCCGGCCCTGTCATGCCGGTCATGGTCATCCAAAACGTGGATGATGCCGTACCCTTAGCACAGGCACTGGTCGCAGGCGGCATCAGGGTGTTGGAAATCACCTTACGTACCCCTATCGCCTTGGAAGCCATCAAGCTTATCAGCGAAAACGTCAAAGACGCGATAGTCGGCGCCGGCACCATCACCAGCCCCGAACAACTGAAAGCCGCCGAAGAAGCGGGTGCGGTGTTTGCCATCAGCCCAGGCTTGACCCCTAAGCTATTGGCGGCGGCACAAACCGGCAATATCGCCCTGATCCCCGGCATCGCCAGCTTGTCGGAACTGATGCTGGGTATGGAATACGGCTTGGATCATTTCAAATTCTTTCCGGCGGAAGCGGCGGGTGGCATACCGATGTTAAAAGCTATCGCAGGCCCAGTGCCTTATGTTACTTTTTGCCCGACCGGTGGCATTTCACCGGAAAACTACCAAGCCTATCTGGCTTTAAGCAATGTCGCTTGTGTCGGCGGTTCTTGGTTGGCTCCGGCTGATGTGGTCAAAGCAAAAAACTGGGCCAAAGTGACCGAGTTGGCGCAAGCGGCGATTGCCAACGCCAAAATGGCCTGATAAACGTTAAAGGACACTGGCTTTTAACGTTCATTGCCACCTAGTGGCTTAAAGCTACCCGTTTGAGGTTGGTTACGGCCACTGCCGCCAACCTCAAACGGGTAGCCAATAAAACAGAGAGAAAATCCATGATCCATCCATGACCGCCGTGTGGTTCGGGCGGATGGCAACACTTAACGTTCACTGCCGCATAGGTAGCTTAAAATAAAAGAGAGAAAACCCATGACCGAATTACGCAGCTTTGCCTTAAATGAAAACGGCCAGACTTTATGCGAGTTACCTGTCCTGACCGGAACCACAGGGCCTAATGTCGTTGATGTCCAGGCCTTGTATAAACACACGGGCATGTTCACTTATGATCCCGGTTTTAACTCGACCGCAAGTTGCCGCTCCACGATCACGTTTATTGACGGTGAAGAGGGGGTTTTGCTTTACCGTGGCTATCCTATCGAACAGCTTGCCGAACAATGTAATTTTCTCGAAGTGTGCTATCTGATCCTAAACGGCGAATTACCCGCTAGCGAAGAATTAAGCACCTTCCAACACAACATCACCATGCACACGATGGTGCATGACCAACTGAACAACTTCTTCAAAGGCTTTCGTCGTGACGCGCATCCGATGGCGATTATGGTCGGGGTTGTGGGGGCATTGTCGGCGTTCTATCATGATGCATTGGACATCCGTTCCAAAAGTGACCGCGAAATGTGCGCGATACGCCTGATTGCCAAAGTCCCGACCATTGTCGCCATGTGTCATAAATACAGCATAGGCATGCCGTTTATGTATCCGCAAAACAAACTCAGTTATGTGGAAAACTTCCTGCGCATGATGCACGCGACCCCTTGTGACGACTATGTCGCCAATCCGGTGCTAGTACGCGCCTTAGACAGAATACTGATCCTGCACGCCGACCACGAACAAAACGCCTCCACCTCTACCGTGCGCTTAGCTGGTTCCAGCGGAGCCAATCCGTTTGCCTGTATCACTGCCGGTATCGCCTGTTTATGGGGTGCGGCGCATGGCGGGGCCAATGAAGCGGTCTTGAACATGCTGGAAAAAATCGGTGATGTCTCGAAAATACCTGAATTCATCAAAAAAGCTAAGGACAAAAATGATCCGTTCCGCCTGATGGGCTTTGGCCATCGGGTGTATAAAAACCATGATCCCCGTGCCAAACTCATGCGCAGCACCTGCCACGAAGTGTTGGGTGAATTGGGCCTGCACGACAACAAACTGTTTAAACTGGCGTTGGAATTGGAACGTATCGCCCTGGAAGACGAGTATTTCATCGATAAAAAACTCTATCCGAACGTCGATTTTTATTCCGGTATCGTCTTACACGCCTTAGGCATTCCCACCAACATGTTCACCGCGATGTTCGCCATGGGCCGGACGGTGGGCTGGATAGCCCATTGGGATGAAATGATCTCTGACCCTGAGCAAAAAATCGGTAGGCCAAGACAGCTGTACACAGGCGCAATCCGCCGTGACGTTCCGGCTGACCATCGTAAATCCAATTGATGATAACAGAAGGCTAACCTCGTATCTTCATTGCCAAAAAACAGCCTATTAGCCTTTCCCACAACAGAGCAGTCTTTTAAAATTTCCCCGCCTAGCCAATCTTAGGTTACAAAAAAGGAACCAAAAAACTATTTTTGGTTCCTTGTCCTGAAAATTCCCCCAAAATTTTCAAACAATAATCTTATAATAGCGGGCATATCTTATGCTGCTAAACTTTGCAAAAACCCATCATGTTAAATTCACTGGTCATAAAAAACTTTCGGATGCTGGAAGATTTTTCCGTAACAAAGCTGGGGCGGCTTAACTTGATTGTAGGCAAGAACAATTCAGGGAAAAGCACGGTGCTTGAGGCGTTGCGGATTTATGCGGGTGGGGCGAGTTTTAAGTTATTGAAAGAAATAGCTGAAAGCCATGATGAGAAATTTTCTTTAGCCGAGGAGAGCAACCAAGAATTTAACGCCCTGTTTCCTTATGAGGATTTATTTACAAGCCGGCAATCTTCCAACAAAAAATTGGTAAAATTTATTATTGGTGAGTCTATAGATAATGGACAGACACTCTCTGTCTATCGCGTGTATATGGTGCAAAATGACTCTATTGGTAAAAAATTTTTTACTGAATTCAATGAAGATTGGTTAAATAATGAACCTAAAACACGAATTATTGGGCAAAAATTAGTTGCAGAAAGACCGGGAAAGAGGCATTTTCTCAGACTAGACGATTACCTTGAGCTGCCATTTGAAACAATAAATTATGGCTTCGTTCCCACCCACTTCATTCCAATGGACGAACTCGCCAGCGAATGGGACACGATTGTTTATACCGAACACGAACAAATCGTTACCGATGCGTTAAAAATCATCCTACCTGATTATGAGCATCTGGTATTTGTCGAAAACGAACGCTCCGGCACGGCGGCAAAATCACGGCGTATCGCCAAAGTCAAATTAGCCAACCAGCCCCGTCCTGTGCCACTCAAAAGCTTAGGCGATGGCATGGTCAGGATATTGCAAATTGCCATTAAATTGGTGTCTGCCCAAGGCGGTTTTTTACTGATTGATGAATTTGAAAACGGTCTGCATTACAGCACCCAAGAAAAAATATGGTCATGGCTGTTTACTATGGCGGAGCGGCTGGATATTCAAGTATTTGCCACTACCCATAGCTGGGATTGTATAGAAAGTTTTGCCACTGTCGCCCTTCAACACCCTGACCAGCAAGGCCTGATATTCCGTATGGGTAAAAGTGTCCGCACCAGCGATTTTGGCAAAGTGATCGCCACTGTCTTCAGCGGCGAAGATTTGGCGGCCATTACCCAAGCTAATATGGAAGTGCGCTAATGGCTGTTGAACAATCGCTACTGTTAGTGGAAGGTGAAGCGGATAAGGGCTTTTTCATCGAGCTGTGCCGCCAATGGCAGCTTCATCCCCGCATTCAGGTCGCCCCACCGAAAGAGGTGGGCGGTAAAAAGGACACCAAACAAGGCATTTATAACCATTTGCCTATGCTGTTACGGCAACTTAACGATGGCGGACTTAAACAATTAGCGGTGATCGTTGATGCCGATCATCAATCGGTCAATCCGCCTGATGGCTTTAACAACACACTCAGCAAAGTGACGGAGATCGTCACATCTCATGGCTTTGCCCTCAAACCAGATCAGCAAAGCCCACCATGCGGCTTAATTTTTCAACATAACGATGGCCTCTCAGACTTAGGGTTATGGATTATGCCCAATAATCAAGATGAAGGCATGTTGGAGGATTTTCTCAAAACCTGCATTTATCGCCATGAGCAACCGTATTTTAATCATGCAGCACAAGCGATTGCCAAGCTTCCCGCTCCTAAGTTTAAAACCCACCACAATAGTAAGGCCGAGATTGCCACTTGGTTGGCTTGGCAGAAAAAACCCGGCCACGGCTTGTATGCTTCGGTAAATGATGATTTGTTGGATAAAAACAATGCCCTATTTCAGCAACTGGGCGCATGGTTACAGCATATTTACTCATCACCCTAACCTAAAACTCTAGCCCATGCCCAATCCTCCCCTTTTTAAACCCGCATGGTGGCTACATAACAGTCATCTGCAAACGCTCTATCCCGCCTTATTACGCCGCGTACCTGATATCCCGAATGTATGGCGCGAGCGTTTGACAACCCCTGATGGTGATTTTTTGGATATTGACCACTGCGGTACAGGTAGTGGGCCGAGGGTACTGTTGCTGCATGGTTTGACCGGTAGTTCTGAGTCCGGTTACATCAAAGGCTTGCAAGCGGCGTTTTTGCGCTTGGGGTGGCGGAGCGTGGTGATGAATTTTCGCGGCTGTAGCGGCCAACCCAATAACAAGGCCCGTTGCTACCATTCCGGTGAAACCGAAGACATCCAGTTTGTTTATGATACTTTGCGGCAGCGTGAACCCGACACGCCTTGTGCGGCCATCGGTTTTTCCTTAGGTGGCAATGTCCTGTTGAAATGGTTGGGCGAACAAGGCGGGCGCGTAGCTCTGTCGGCGGCAGTGGCGGTGTCTGTGCCCTTAATGCTGAACCTATGTGCCACTAAACTTGATAACGGTTTTTCCAAACTCTACCGCGCTAATTTGTTGCGGGGGCTGAAAATCTATATGCGTGACAAACAGGTGCATCTGGAACGTAGCGGCTATCATGGCGAGGCCGAAAAAATCAGGCAATTGGGCGATTGTTCTCGCATCAACTCGTTTTGGCAATACGATGATGTCGTGGTGGCGGGTCTACATGGCTTTAAGGATGTCCACGATTATTATCAACGCTCAAGCTCCCGCCAATATCTTAAACACATTACAGTGCCCACCTTAATTATCCAAGCGGATGATGACCCGTTTATGACCCCTGAGGTGCTGCCCCACACCACTGAGCTATCGGCCTCCGTGCAATTGGAAGTCACCCGTGGCGGCGGCCATGTCGGCTTTGTCGGCGGCCTAGGGCTTAAACCCCATTATTGGTTGGAACAGCGGATTCCGATGTTTTTGGAGCGCTATTTGGCTAAACAAACAAAACTTGTTAGAGGCCGCCGCGTTGATTAAGCTTAGCCGCTCACGGCTTAGGTTCTGGTTCATAGCCAGCAAACGCCATTAAGGTTTATGTGTCTCCGGCAAACACGCTCGCCAACGCTTCAACCCTAAATCGATCCGGCCTGTCCTCGTACACCCCAGCCATTGCCCCATCCGGGCGCATCCCGCGCACGAACAAGTAACGCACACCACCGAAATGCTCATCGTAATCATAATCGGGCAAACGAGTTTGTAGATAACGGTGCAAGACCACAGTATACAACCAGTATTGCAAGCCGTAATTATGCTCGTGCATGGCTTGGGTTAGGGTTTCCTGGCGATAGTTGGGCAGGCCGTTGGTCTTATAATCCATGACATAAAACCGACCTTGGTAAAGGCAAATCAAGTCGATAAATCCGGTCAAAAAACCGCACATCTGTTTGCTGCTTAACGGCTGGTAGGCAGGTGTGTCTTGGAGGATACGGTTGATATGGCTGGTGTCCATCGGTTGCATGGACAGGTAAAAAGGCATTTCTTTCAGGCATTGACTTTCGGCGAGGTTTTTTAGGCAAAATACGGGGTCGGTGGCCGATAAGGGCGTGCTGACCACGGCTTGTAGCAGGTCATCAAGCAATCCCGGTTGCGGTAACTGTAAACCGTATCGTAGGCAGGCTTTGTCGCGTTGTTCGCTAATGTCTTTGCGTAACGCCAAGTCGGCAAAGCGGTTGTTTTCCAGCAAGTCGTGGACGACATTGCCTGTGTTCGCCCCGCGTGGCAATTCGCTCAACACGCGTTCGGCAGCGGCTTCGGCGGCAGGTTCGCGGGCCTTGTCTTGCGGCAGTTCGGGGCTGTCGGTGTGGCTGAGTGCGGACAGGGCGGTGTAGCTGCTCATTTGCCAGCGGGTATACAAGGAACGCTTTAGGGTTCTGGCCTGTAATTGCGTGGGAGCTGTTACGGTGGGGCGCACCGAACCAGCGGCGGTGTCAGCATCATCGGCCAATAAGCGGTAAGCAAAAGTGTCTGGGGTCGTGCTAGCCAAGCCAGTCAGCACCGCTTGTTGCTGGGTAAATGG
>JACXTQ010000213.1 GCA_016919605.1 Methylovulum sp. | reverse complement strand
CGCATCATGCTGTTTGGAGGCATCATGAACTTGTGCTTGCATATCATCGCCGGCATTCAATGTCTGATCGCCCTGCAAATGGGCGATCAGGCGTTCGGACAGCTTATTGATGCTGGCCGCTTCGCTTAAGGCCATGACCGGAATTTGCACCTTAAAGCGGGCTTCAATGGCGATCATCAACTCCACGCCCATCAACGAATCCAGCCCCATGTCATACATGGAATGGTTGGCATCAATCTTATCTTTGTTGACGAGCAGGATTTGCCCCAGTTCTTCTTTCAGCATATCCACGAACACCGTTTTCAGCTCTTCGGCGGACAATTCTTCAACTAAGCGCTTAATGTCGTTGGCCGAGTCTTCATGGTGGTCGCAACTGGGAGCATGGATGGCCAGTTCCCGAAATTTTGGGGAATCCGCGCTGGGCAAAAAGCCGCTTAAGTTACGCCAATCGAAGGCCATAATGCCTACGGTGGAGCTATTGGTTTGCAAAATATCTTCAAGTTGCGCCAAAGCCACCTCGGAGGCTAAGGCCGCCCCGCCCAGGCGGTTTTGCAGCGCTTCCTTAATTTTGGTGTTACGGGCTAGGAAGCCGACATCATCAATCGCACCCCAAGCAATGCAGGTGGCGGCCAAGCCTTGTCGCCGACGGTGCGCTGCCAAAGCTTCCAGCCATAAATTCGCTGCGACATAATGGCTTTGTCCTGGATTGCCAAACAGTGTCGTCACCGATGAATACAGTACAAAGAAATCCAATTTCTTATCGGCGGTCAGTTCGTGCAAATTTGATGCCCCCTGAATTTTCGGAGCCAGCACTTTTTGCAATTGCATTTGGGTAAGGTTGCGTACTAAGCCGTCTTCAATCACCGCCGCCGCATGGATAACGCCTGCTAATGGTGGCATTATCGTTGCGCAATATGACAATAATTCGGCTACTGCCAATTTATCGGTCACATCCACCGCAGCGGCATGGACATTGACACCTTGGGCGGCAAATTCTGCCAGCACCGTTTGGGCTTCAGGGGAGATGGGCCCTGAGCGGCTGATCAGGATAAGATGCTTGGCGCCTTTAGCCACTAACCATTGGGCAGATCTTAACCCAAAACCACCTAATCCCCCTGTGACAAAATAACATTTGTCGGCACTAAAATTTACTGCCGATAACTCATCGGATTTTTCTATGCTGGGTTTGGTTTGGATACCGTGTTCATAAGTAACGACAATCTTGCCGATTTGTTTGGCTTGCTGCATATAACGGAAAGCATCGACCACTTGATTGGCATCAAAGGTGGTGTAAGGCAAGGGGTGTAGCGTGCCGTTATGGAACAGCCCCATCATATCTGCAAATAACTGTTGTGTCAGTTCCGGGCGTTCTTGCATGAGCTGGTCGGCATCTATGCCAAAGTAACTGATATTGTTACGAAACGGGCGTAGGCCAATGTGGGTGTTTTCGTAAAAATCGCGTTTGCCCAATTCCAAAAATCGTCCGAAGGGCTTTAGCACCTGAAAATTACGGTTGATGGCTTCGCCCGCTAGTGAATTTAAGACTACATCGACCCCGCGTCCTGCGGTATCGGCGAGGATTTCTTCGGCAAATGACAGCGACCTGGAGTCATAGATATGCTCAATCCCTAGCAAATGCAGAAAATCGCGTTTTTCATCGGAACCGACGGTGGCATAAACATCCGCCCCCAGCCAATGCGCGACTTGGATGGCGGCAATACCGACACCGCCAGCCGCGCCATGAATCAGGACTTTTTCGCCCGCTTGCAAACGGGCCTGATAATGCAGGGCATAGTAGACGGTAAAAAAGGTGCTGGGTATGGTCGCCGCTGCGGCATAACCGATAGCCTCAGGAATAGTGGTAATGGCATTGGCCTTGGTCAAGACTTTATTGCTAAAACTGGCCGAACCCATACCTACCACCCTATCGCCTGGTTTGAAGGTGTTGATGTGTGTGCCTACACGGGTCACCACACCAGCAAATTCCAAACCTAAGGTCGGGCCGACAAAGCCGTTTTCAACCGCTTCATCGGACAACAAGCCTAAGGTGTACATGACATCACGGAAATTAAGTCCGGTGGCTTTGACTTTTATTTCAATTTCGTCTGCCGCCGGGGGCAGAGTCGGTACGGTATGCCATTGCAGATTACGCAATTGGCCGGGCAATTTAAAGTCCAGCCGCAAGGTCGGGGCAGGCAAACGCCCAGAGTCATCACCCACATCGGTAGCGGGTATGGATTTAACAGGCACAAGTGTGTCACGGCTGCGCAGGCGGGGGGCAAAACGCTGTCCTGATGGGGTCAAAATGACTTCTTGTTCGGCATCACCGTGCAGAAATTCGTTAATGATGGCCGCCAATACTTTAGGGCCATTGCCATTGATGTCCAGCAATTGCACCCGATATTGGCTGCTTTCATTCATTAGGCAGCGTCCGAAACCCCAAAGGGCGGCATCGTGGGCGATAGTGTCCGCCGTCAAAGCGCTGCCGGCTTGGTCACAGGCAAACAGTGAACCTACTTGGGTCGTCAATAACCAGAGTGTTGGTGTTATTGTGGTGCTCTCACAGGCACGGATGATCTCGGTTGCCAGCCAGCACCGTTCGGCTTGACGGCCTGCACTATTTTGGCCAAAGCCGGATAAATGGATGATATGGCTATAATTGCCTCCCGCCAGTTCCGCCATGGTCTCAGGGTGTGCGGGGGGGGCGATGACGACATAGTGGTTATGTTTCTGTAACCGTTTGGCAAGCTGTTGCGCCAAGGTTTGTTCTGGCCCGATAGTATCTGCGAGTAACAGCCAGCTTTGCTTAGGGTTTGATGCTTGGGCCACGCTGGCGGCGGTGCTGGTTGCCGCCAATAGGTAAGTGCCGGAATAACAATCGGCCATGAACTCAAAGGATTTTAACCCTTCAAACCCCAGCGTTTGCAACTGGTTGCTGACCATGGTCGCAGACACTTGCGGTGATAGGGGCTTTGCCTCCGTATCGCCCAGCCACCAGTCGGTCGCCATACCCAACGCCGCATCTATCCAACGGGCGGGTTGTTGGCCAATGATATAGACAGGGCTGCCGGGTAACAATAAACCGGATAACTGCCCTAATATCTGCTGGATGTCTTGGGTATTGGCCACATTCAGATGGACAATGGCAAGATTGACGGGTTTTGCCAATGCTTGGCGATTGGCTTCGGCAGTCGCCTGCCAACGGAAACTACGCAGCAAGGGAAAATGTTCACGCAAACCATTGCTGGCTTGATAAGCAAGGTCGTCCAAGCTGGCAATAGCGTAATCGGCTTGGTGAAAATCCCATTGTGGGCACAGCAAGGGGGCAAAAGGCAGGCTATGCGCACTGATTTCCAGCACGTTCAGCCGTTGGCCTGCCGGTAAGTTACCGATAAGCCGGGCATATTCTTGTGCCAAGGCATCCGCCACGGTTTTTTTGCCGGTACGGGCAAAAATATGGCTAGTGATGGCGGCATATAACGATGCTTGAATACCCAGTTCCTCGGCTTGAACCTCCCCGCGCAATAAGCGTGGCAATTGCCGCCCGACCCGTCCTACCAGTTGCGTCAGGTAAAAATAATCGGGATATTCTTGCACCAACGTGTTCCAGATAGCGGTGGCGGGAATGTCCAACTGTACGGTATCACAATTAATGCGCCAATCAGCAGCTTCGGTCAAAACCAATAGGCGTTGCTCGGTGGCGACCTCCAGCAAGGTACGCAATAGTGCCGCCGCTTTCGGATACTGTCGGCAATGTCCGTTAAACCACGCTGTGCTTAACACCCCCTGCGCATCGGCAAATTCGCCCAAGGCCTCAGCGAAAAATTGCTGGCATAAACTGTCCAATAAGGGTTCCACTTCACTGCTGTAACGCTGGACGGCTTCAGCGTTGGTCGGCATCTCACCGATACCATTAATGTCCCAAGACACCGGCAAAGGCTTGGCCGCTATTGGCAACGGTGCGGCGGTGATATGGTAATCCAGGTATTGCAACGCTTGGGCTTGGGCTTTGTGCAAGCGGATAGCACGGAAGCGCACGTCTTTGGCAACGGCAACCGCTTGGCCTTGGTTATCAAATAGGGTGAATTCGGCTTTTAAAGAATGCGGCCCCTGATGCAGCAGGGTGGCTTTGGCCAGCACCGGAACGGTTTTTGTGGTGCGGACATGTAACCTGCCGATTTTGACAGGGACAAAGGCAATATCGTCATGCCTGTGCAATTCCTCCTTGAGGATTTGGAACACTAATTGGAAAGCACAATCGAGCAAGGCAGGGTGCAAATAATAGTGGTCCAGTTCGTCTGCAATGGCGGCGGGGGGCAGAAAAACGCCTAAGGCGCTATTACCGTCAAGCCAGCCATGTTCGATGGCCTGGAAAGCCGGGCCATAGTCCAAACCGGCCTTATCGGTCAATTGGGCGTGGCTGGAGCGGTCAAAATCGGGAGCACGTTTGGGCACTGGCGGTGCGGTGACGGCAAGTTGGCTACCTGTGGCTTCGCTTAAAGACCGCCCTAAACTATGTTGCAACCATTCCGGTGATTTGCTTAATTCACGGCTTTGTAAGGTAAAACGGCCATCGCCTGTATCTAAGGTAAAGCGGATGACTTTGCTATGATCGTGGCTGAGGATTAACGGCGTGCGAATTTCCAGTTCCTCAATGTCAACAAACTCGCCGGCATGGGCCAAATAGGCGGCGGCCACCGCTAATTCAGCAAAACCGGCACCTGGAAACACCACCGCACCACCGACATTATGGTCGGCCAAAAACGCTTGCAGTTGGGTGTCCAATTGGTTTTCCCACATCAGCGCGTGTTGTTTTAAGGCATAGCCCAGCAAGGGGTGTTGTTTACTGCGGTAGAGCAAACCTTGCGATTCTGAAGTGATAGGATGCCAGAGCTTTTCCCGTTGCCAAGGGTAATTGGGTAAGTTGATCCTAAGTCCTGGCTTTGGAAACCAGCGTTTATGGTCGAAATCCGTACCCGCCAACATCAGTTGCGCAGCACTGTTCAAAAGTTGCGCGTTACTGTCGTTATTGCGGGTGATGGTCGGGATGACAATGCCCGTATGGCCCCCATTTTTTAGGCCATCGTTCAGATACGCTTGCAAAACCGGATGCGCCCCGATTTCCACCAAGGTATTGCAACCCGTCGCCAGCAACGCTTTGACGGCGTGGGCAAAGTGTACGGGTTCGCGGATATTGTGCCACCAATAGGCTCCATCCAGGG
>JACXTQ010000212.1 GCA_016919605.1 Methylovulum sp. | reverse complement strand
TTTGTATTGCGGAAAACCGTTAAAAGTGAAGTTTGAAGAGCCTGCCGCCAAAAAAGGCCGTAGGCATTAAGCTTTTGTGTAGTGGCTGATCGCCGCCAGACACGCAACGGCTGTTTGTTTGCATCGTATTTAGTTGCAAGGTTGCGTGTCTGGGCGATCAATGTTTATTTAAAAGGTCGGCCCTTGGCATCTTTATTGATGTGGCCGCCAAAAATCAAAAACCCCTCTATAAAGCCCCAAGCCATTGCCAGCGGCAACAAGCCAATCAGCCCCAAAACCACAGAGATGGCCATTTGGGCGAACGCCACGCGGTATTCCCCCAGATAAATCCGGTGCGCCCCTAACCACCCTAGCAACACCGCCAGCACCGCCGCCAGATATTTATATTTGACCGGTTCAGGCTTGTCCAAATAAGCCCCGACCAAATCAATCTGTGTCGCTTTACCTTCGTTTTCGGTAAATCTTACGGCATCGCCCGCTTCGGGTGCGGCTCCAGACAGCCAATCCGCCGACTGAAAGGCAAACAGTTTGCCTTCGCTGGTTATCGTACCCGTCTGGGTAGCCTCATCATAATTCTCAATAGTGCCAATCATTTTCCCCTCTACCTTTATTATCGTTTTTATTAAAGTCTGACGTTACGCAGTAACGTGCTTGTCTCCCGTTTGCTGCGCCGAGCACCGCAGATTTTGTCGGGATCAGTCCGAATACCCGCAGGGCATAAAGGGGCGCGGCAGGGATGCCGCGCGTCGGTAAATGGGCAGGAAGCCCCTTTTACCGACACCCGACAAAATCGAGGAGCGCAGGATGAAGCGGCAACCGGGCCGCCTTTTCTTTGGATACTTTCTTTTGGCGGAGCAAAAGACAAATCCGCCAGGAGCGGATTTGGTACCAACCCGAAGGGCAAAACCCAAGGATGGGTTTTGCAGTGTATCTCGCTTTCGGGTGCGAGAACCCGATTAAAAAACTATCGCGATAGCGATTCATTATTACACTTTATTAATATCGCAAAAATGACTAAGTAACATCAGTTACCTTAATCGGCGGGCAAACGTACCGCCAACACGTAACATTGGGCATGGTGCAAAATGCTGTTGGCGGTGGAACCCAGCAATAAGGCCAAGCCATGTCGCCCGTGCGAGCCGACTACAATCAAATCGGCGTGTTGTTCTTGCGCGATTCGGACGATTTCCAATTTGGCGCTGCCGGTTTCCAGCCACACATCCGCTTGTGCCACCGCCAAGGTGGCGGCCAGTTTGGTTAGTTTAGCTTGGGTGATTGCCATCAGTTCGGCGTTCAAATCCAGTGGATAAGGCATGTCGCCATAGCCCGCATCCAGCATCGGCAAATTATCCACCACATGGATGAGGCTTAGTTTAGCCTGATAGACGGCGGCCAAATCACAAGCTCTGCCAATCACCACGTCATCATGTTCAAAAAAATCAACCGCTAATAATATATGCCGATACCCGCTCATGATCGCCTCTGTCTAGTTAACGCTAGCAGCCTCTGGGAACAACAAGGCCATAATTTCATAGGATGCCAATAAATATAGCAACGCTATACCTAAACCAAAACTAAGGTGCTGGTCTAGGGCATGGCGCATGATATGCCCGATAACCGCCCAGTGCCAGATAATTAAGCCCACCATCAGCAAAAAAACGCCTATCCCGCCTTGATTCAGCACTAAGGTCGCCATCACCGGCAAAGCCAAAAAACTGATGAGCGCGTCCGTGCCCAATAAGGCCGAGGCGGTTTGCCAAAACCGCGCCAGTTTGCCAAAGCCAAACAAACAGATGGCCCCGAAGGCCATTTCCAAAACGATGCCGGTAACGGTTTGCAACAGTGACCGTATCAGGCCATTGCCCATATTCAGCATCAAAAAGCTGGTCAGTGCATTCATGGCCAGCGTCCTCAAGTTGACGCTGGCTTGATAAGGCACATCTTGCGGGCCTTTTTTGAACAGACAAATATCAAACAGCCGTTTTATCAGGTCAAACATTAATCCCCCCATGTATTGGGTCTAAAAAGGCTTGACCACTGCCAAGATCACAATGCCTAGCAAAAACAACACCGGCACTTCGTTCATCCAACGATAATAGCTATGCGAATGGGTATTGCAATCATGCTTGAACGCCTGTAGCCAGACTCCGCACATGATATGATAGCCTGACAGTAACAGCAATAGCGCCAATTTGGCGTGTAACCAACCACTGCCCGAATACAACGCCCACGCATAACTGTGCAGCATCGCCAGCCCAAAAATCCAAGTGGCGATCATGCCGGGGGTCATAATGCCAAAATAAAGCTTGCGCTCCATCACCTTAAAGCGCTCGTGACTGATAGCGTCGGTGCTCATGGCGTGATAAACGAACAAACGCGGCAAATAAAACAGGCCGGCAAACCACGTTACCATAAAAATTAAATGCAAGGCTTTTAACCAAAGCATAGTTATCCTTCCAACAATGTGTCAATGGCCTTGTGTAGCGCCTGGTTATCGGACAAACCCGTGTACTGTAAAACGATACGTCCATCGGGGGCGATCAAAAACGTGGTTGGGGTCAGGGCGACCTGCCCGAAAGCGCGGGCATAATCGGCGTGTAAATCCAGCGCCACCTGATACGGCAATTGTTGGGCCTCGCTCATGGCGACAACGTGGCTGGGCGGGTCGTAGTACATGGCGATGGCGATCAACTCCAACCCGCGTGGGTGGTAGTCCTGATACAACGCCCGCAAATGCGGGATTTCCTTAATGCAGCTTGGGCAGTCGGTCGCCCAAAACGTGACGATAACCGGCTTGCCACGCAAGGCCTTAAGGTCAAGCGCGTGTCCGGTGATGGTGGTCAGCTTAAGGTCTGGCGCTGTCGCCAGTGGGCGCGGTGCCAGCATCGCCAGCAAACCGATCAGTGCTATCACCAAACCTGCGCCCAGCCATTTTCGTGCAGTCGCCATCATGAGAGTTCACTTTGTTGTTTTATAACTGATGTTACGCAGTCATTTTTGCAAAATTGAAAAATGTAATAATGAATCGCTATCGCGATGATTGTTTTAATCGGGTTCTCGCACCCGAAGGCGAGATACTTTCTTTTGCTCCGCCAAAAGAAAGTATCCAAAGAAAAGGCGGCCCGGTTGCCGCTTCATCCTGCGCTCCTCGATTTTGTCGGGGGTCGGCAGAAGGGGCTTCCTGCCCCTCTGCCGACGCGCGGCATCCTTGCCGCGCCCCTTCGGGC
>JACXTQ010000211.1 GCA_016919605.1 Methylovulum sp. | reverse complement strand
CCAATACAATGGCACAAAGGGTTTCCGGTCAAATTCGTCTTCACTGCCGTTAAGGGAAATTAAGCTTTTTCCCGCATAATTGCCCTTGAAAATAACTATCTTGCTACGTTTCGGGTTGGCCAACATCGCCAGAGTGATGGCAATATCGACCGCGCACGCGCCGCTAACAGCGGGGAAAGCATGATCCAGTCCGGCCAAGCGGCTTAACATGCGGGCAAGTTCGAACCAATAATCGGTGTTTGGCTGGTGCGCTGTTAGCACTTGGCCAATATCACCCGGGTTATAGCCGCGCAGGTTACTACCCGCCCCGCCAATACAGTCAATTAAGTCAATTTCTCCAGCAGCTGGATTTTTAATGGTGATTTTCGTACCTTTGGCCTGTGTAATGTCCAAATCTAGTTTTGCGGCATGACAAATCAATGGGGTGATGGGGTTAATGTAGGTGCAGAAGGCCTTCATCCTTGCGCTGGGTTTATCGGCAATGGCTTTGAGCGTGGCGGCTATCGTTGCCGTTATGGGTAGGCTGTTGAGGATTTTATCCCGCGCCATGCTAGTGACTAAGCTGTTGCCGCCGTAGGTGGACGAGTGCATGAAACAAGTGGAGACTTTAGCCCACGGTTTGTAAAACGTATCCAGCACGGAAAAAGCGCCAAAAGGCACTTGATAGTCGGTCAAGGCTTCCCCCCAAACTACAATGTCCGGTTTATCAGCCAAATGCGCCAAGCTTGATTCCGTCATGCCGCAGGAGGTATGGGCGGTGTTAAGAACTAAGAGGGTTTGTTTTTTCCGGCACAGGTGTTGTATCCGATTGAGTTCATCAAGAGGAAAATCATCGTATAAACAAATGACCACCGCCGCGGCTTTCGTACTGGTGTTATTCAGCTGACTTGACAAGTCTGCCAGTTCTTCGTAAAAAAGTGTTCCGGGAACCAGTGCTTTGCCGATACCTTGCGACAAGGGGTCGAATAAATCCGCGTAATAACGCTCTTGGTCGTAAATCAATACTAAGCCGTCATTGTCAGGATGGCTGAGACGCGCATTGTGCCGGGATATTTTTATTGCCCCATGCAGCGCCTCAATACGGGAGTTACAAAAAAAAGTCTTATAAATGTCTTTGGCGGCTTTATTCCGTAAGGCATTAATATACTCGCACAACAAATAGGCGGCTTGGGCCGATTCGGCAAAAACAGGTTGGGAAGCCAATAAAAAAGTGGCTTTACCGGCTTGGTTACGTTGCCGTATAGTGTCCAGCGTTGTGCTGGTCGCGGGTTCATAGATTGTCCATCTGGTTTTCAGGGCATTTTGTCCAATGGTGTTGCTATCAAGATTTTTGCTCAATGTCATGTCCTCAGAAATTGGGTTGGCCTGTATGCGATGCCGTGTGAGTCAGCGCTATTGACTGGGCTTAGAGGCTTGTCATAATGCCGTGGCTTTTGGCGGTACTCGGCACTTTTCCTTGGCATAAGGACACGGTGGGCGGTTCTAAAAAGCCTGAGCCAATCATATAATCAAGCGATTTGCCAAATACACCTTCATCAATAGTCGGTAAGGCAATGCCGATGTGTGCCAGTGCTTGTCTTGTCTGGCCATTTTGATAAGGGACGGCATTATCGTGGTGGTGTTCTACAAAAGGCTCGACCATTCCTGCTATCGTCTGTGACGTAGGGTGTTGCAATTGCGAAGTCAGCGCGTGAAACGCATAAAGCCATTCCGATGGCGGCACTTTCACGGTTGGATACCCATATCTGTCTAGCCAGGTGATAAGATCGTCCATGGGTGTCGCATTAGGGTTACAGATATGATAAGTACGTCCCAGTGCGGCATCGGAGTTGGCCAATCCGATGATGGCGTGGCTGACAAAATCAATGGGCATCAGCATGAACCCGGCCTTATTGGCCGGAAACATGCCAAGGTCTAGGCATACTTTAAGGAATCGGCAATGAAAATCTCCGACATTCCAGGCGCCTGTACGGCTATGCCCTGTTACGGCGCCCAATCTGTAAACGCTAATCGGCAAGCCCCGTTCGCTTGCAACACGGAGCAAATGCTCCGCCACTAGCTTGCTTTGCGCATAGCCCATCGTTAGCTTAGTTTTTAAGCTAGGTAGATCATCTTCGGAAAATCCGGGCGGCAACGGTGCTGTATCATCCTCGAAAATCGATAGTGTCGAAATGTAATGGACAGGCTTGGGTTTGCCGAGACAGGCGAGGTGCAAAATTTCCCGCACACCCGAAACATTGGCCGCTTTCAAGGCCTGAAAGGGCAATAACAAATTGGTCGATGAGCCGTTGTGATAGATCACGTCAATGGTTTTGCCCAATTTCCGAAATTGCGTTTCTGGCAGACCTAACAACGGTTTTGCCAAATCACCGGATAAAGGCACGACCCGATGTTTCACCCAAGGGTTGTTGATACCATAACAATTAAGGGTCGCCTCAATTCTAATGGCGGCATCTTGGACGGTATCAGACCGCACCAAGCAATAGATAAGCCCTTGGGTGTGCGTAAGGAGTTCGTCAAGCAGGAACGCGCCGACAAATCCGGTGACACCCGTCAACAAAATATTGCGTGAAGCGGCGTAAGAAGCCCCGATGTTGAAATTAGGGGCGATGTCGGCAGCCAATGTCGCTTCCGCCCGTAAATCTAGGGGGGCGGGTGATTTTTCGATGCAATCTGCAACCAATGTGTTGTCAGGCAATGCCACGGCAGGACAAGCCGT
>JACXTQ010000210.1 GCA_016919605.1 Methylovulum sp. | reverse complement strand
GCCGACCTTTTGACAACCCCCAAGTGGTGCGGGTTTACTACCGTTTGCGCCCGCTGCAAGGTACGGTACTGAACAAAACGCACCTGCCTTACGCACTCAATGAGGCGCGGATGCAGCACCTTAAAAGCTGGTTCCTTGACGATCCCTATTCGGTGACAGTCTTACCTTCGTACACACCGGAAATCGCCGCCAATCCGTTTGTCGCCTTCGCCCAAATTCCGGTGCGCTCACGTTATCGACTGATGCTTGATGAAGCGCAGTTTACCGTGATGGGTTTTATTAAAGGCCCGGTTTGCCGAGGGCAAGTGGCGATCAATGTCATCAACGATTATTTTTGGATAGGTTTTGTCCATCCTGATAACCCTGCCCAAGCAAGCCAAAATTTTCTGACTGCCGCGCTCAGGCAGACTGATCTGCCCACCAGCGATCAAAGCTTGGGCAGTGTTTTGAAATGGCGCACGTATGCGGAACAAGAAACCCAATATCTGCGTGCCAAAAGCACCCTTTTAAATAAGGCGTTGAGCGGGCAACATGCGCCTAATTTTTCTCTTTTATGGGATGGCGCCGGCAATAATACCAATGCCGCTCTGACCGTATTCAGAAATTTTGACAATGCCAGCATTGTCCAAGGCTTGGTTGGCGAACAGCCGCAAACCGCCATGATTATCGGCTACCCTTTGCTGGAACGCATCCATTATTTACTGGTGGCAGGTTTTGATGTGTTTGGCACGGTTACTCATCAATTGCAGGCACGGCTGTATATTGTAAATTTGCCCGATATTTGGCGTGTTTTTAGTGAGATATTTGGCGTGTTTTTTTTCCAAAAAACACGCCAAATATCAGTCAAAAACAGTCTAAAAATTCCTAATCAGCAGTTCTTCAGATTCCTTCCTGACACCACCTTTTTTGATATTCCCACACGAATATTTAATAACAAGTTTTTCAATCTCCAAGCCGTCAAAAATTTCCCGCATTTTCGGGTGGTCGTTTACTGAAACCAGCATTTTCCCCTTCATGCTCTTGGCCAATTGCGCCATCTTGGCATAGTGTTCAATACCAAAATCGAGGCCATAGCCTGCTGTTTTCCAATACGGCGGATCACAATAAACTAAAGTGTCATTGCTGTCGTAACGCGTTATGCAGTCCGCCCAGTCCAAATTCTCGATATAAACCTTGTCCAGCCTAGCTGTCAGCAATTCAATATCGCGTTGAAATCGGGTGGCCGACAAACTCGCCGCCGTTGATCTTGTGTAGCCAAATGAAGGGTGCGCCATCCGTCCGCCGAATGCCATACGGTTAATCGCATAAAACCTTGCGGCTCTTTGGATGTCAGTTAAATCACTTGGGTTTTGAGACTTGAGCCTATCAAAAAGCCAGCGGCTATGCTGCATACCGCTTGCTTGTCTACCCAACTCATTGGGGTGAAATTGAATGCAGCGGTACAGATTGATCAACTCGCCATTACAGTCATTGATCACCTCCGCCTTTGAACGGGGCTTCCTTAAGAAGATTGCGGCACCACCACAAAACGGCTCAAGATAACAAACATGCGGGGGAAATTTCCCAATAATAGTGGCCGCCAGTTTACTTTTTCCGCCCATCCAACGCAGAATAGGCGTTATTTTGTTATTGTCTTTCATTACAGATAAGTTTGGATGAAATATTAAAAGTCTATGAAGAGATTGGGGCTTTTTAAAAAAGCGCAAGGCTTATAAGCCCTGTGCACTTTCAAACCTGACCGTTAATTATCTATCACTTCATAGCCCGCTTTTAACAGTTCTTCCATTGTTGAAAAACACGATAAATATCTGCAAAATTTACATTAAACATAAATAGCTTCTGATGTATAAATATTAGCGACAATGGCTATATTCGTAGCGGCGGCTCCGGTAAACGTTATTTTTGCCCCGCCGTTTGTCGTATCCACGACAATAGAAATGCTCCATGTACTCGAATTGAAAAGGTTAGTCACCAATTGATACCTAAGAACGGTGCTGGCCGCGTTAGCTCCCCTTACCACATGGCCTTCAACTTTCCAGCTTGCGCAATTGGTAGAATTTTTTTGTTTGGCCGTAACCGTTCCGGTAAACGTTACGGCTTGTTGATTCTGTAAAATTATTTGATTTGCTGGACCAGCTCCCGAAAAGTCAGTAGTTAGTGCGGTCGCTGTGGCGTTTGTAGTCAGGGCCTTCAAAACTAATAAACTGGACTGTGAATCACCGACACTTATTAAATACGCGCCCCCTGAAAAGGCCTGTTGGCCTATTATATTTGTTTTTGCTCCAACCCCTCCCACAATGCAACCAAGACTGGCAGAAACAGTGTTATATTCACCTCCCCCTATGAATGCGTCAGCTCCATTCGCAGAATTGCTTCTACCCGCGCCAATAAACGCATATTGCCCAGAGGCTGAATTCAGGGCGCCACCGACTATTGCCCCTTGAGCAGCAAACATGGAATTTTGACTGCCACCTCCTATGAACGAATCGTAGGTTCCAACGTATATAGTGTTTCCCTCACCCGATACTATTACACAAGCAGTACCGCCTCCATTACTATTGCCTTTACCTCCCAGTATTCCCCCATCCGCACTACTGCATACCTGACTATTAGCGGTTCTATAAATTTGTAAATCTATAGAACGTGATCCCCGCTTGTTGCCTCCAGTAGCCGTTCCGTCTGGTATGCTTAAAGAGAATCCTCCAGTGCCCTTGGGTACTAACACAATATCGACGTTAGCTGATCCCGAACTTGCACTAAATGATATGACATTTACCGTGGCGTTAGGCGAAGACGTATTTAATGCTTCAGTCCAATTAGTTAAGCCGCCGCCACCTCCAGAAGGGGTTGTCCAAGTGACGTTATAATTTGTGCCGTCTACTTTACTAAGAACCTGTCCACCCGTGCCGCCCGTTGGCATACCCCTGTCGCCCGCTGCAACATCCGTTGACGCGGCACCAACATTTTTAGAAGCGGCTGTACCCAGAGTCGCCAGCATAGTCAACACAAAAGCCGTGCTGGCAATCTGAGTCGAGTTAGTGCCGACAGAAGCGGTCGGTGCGGTCGGCGTTCCGGTCAATGATGGGCTTGCCAATGGTGCTTTAAGGGCAAGCGCGTTAGTGATTGTAGTTGCAAAATTCGGGTCGTTGCCCAGTGCCGCAGCCAATTCATTCAGCGTGTCCAGGGCTGCCGGTGAGCTGGCGATAATGTCGGCTATTGCCTGGTGAACAAAAGCCGTGGTTGATAGCTGCGTATTGTTAGTGCCGGATGCCGCTGTTGGAGCCTGCGGAATTCCTGTAAACGTGGGGCTATCAATCGTTGCGCGTAGCGATATTTGTGCCTGCAATCTACCAAGCGCGACCAGCGCATTATCAGTCGCCACAATAAGGGCTGAGCTTGTAAAGCTAATTCCGGTCAGCATCATAGAGGACACACTGGGTGCCGATACCAAGCCCAGCGCATCCAGCAGCCCCTGCATCCCGTTTTTGACGGCCAGGAAATTATCCCGCACCGATTTTGACGTAGGCTTAGGGTCGGTTTTTACTAACGGCGGATTAATCGGCTTGGTAGGGTCAATCGCATCAATATCATCTTGGATACTCATTATTCAGCGGCCCATTGGTCAAATACCGTGCCTGCGCTTAGCGGCTCGGTGAGGGTGATGTGGTAAGCGGTGACGGACGACAAATCCTCCAGACCATCGTTGAAGACGTTAAACGACTGGAACTTAAAATAAATGGTCTTGGCGACATCGTCAGCGTTTATGGGCTGCCTATATAAATGATTGTCGCAGACTGCAAACCGCGCCCCGGTAGTTGCACCCTGCGTTGAACCATATAATCCGCGCCGCAAAAATGGCACGGTAGCGGGTGAAACTGGCGAAAATAAATCATAGCGGTTGGCTCCGGTCAGCGTGGCAAACCGGAAGGCCACCAGCTCATCGCCTGCTAAACATAATTGCGTGTCATCTGCCGCCATTGAAGACAGCACACCGCCGCTGACTGAAAGGTCAACCGCCAAATGATGCCCCGTATCCGTATCGGGGTCACTGCCAGCCACCAGATCGGCGGTCAATACGCCATGCACCGAATTGCCGTAAAACGTGCTACGGCGGGTATAGGTTTCGTCATCAAAACTGGTGTGGACAATGCAGCCGCCATAGTTGCTGTCAGGGTTTGACAACGCCACCCAGACCTCATAGCCGCCACTGGCCAGCGCACCCGGGGCGACAAAGATGACGGGCGTGTTAACCGGGCCTACCGCGACATTGGTGATCGGCACATAGCCCAAGGTGTCCGCAAAGACGGGCGGTTCGGTATGCCCGACACCCCACGGCATTTCCTCCGCCGTGATAGTGCGCAAGCCATCGGCACGGTCTTTTATCTTGATGATGCGCACAGGGATGTCGGTCAGCCCGCAAGTGGTGTCAGTGATATGCACCACGTCCATTGGCTCCAGCAAGCAATAATTCCATGACAAGTTAAATTCGTAAGTTAGCCCTATATAAAGTGAGCGTTGCAAAATGCTCTTGGCGACTGTGTGCGCGACCGCTTCCAGGCAAATTTCGTGCATGGTTACTGAGGACATCGGGCGCAATTTAAACTGCTCAATATCACCCTGATCCGGCTCCACTGCCGGATAAACGTCATAATTATGGGCGCGGGACACATACTCAATTGTGACCTGGTTAAACGAGTCGGCCTTCAGTTTCCGGCTGATTTTCACCGGCTCCTCATCGCCCTCAATAATATAGTCGGCATCGGTCAAATGGATACCGGTTGCGGCACTGGCGACATAATCGCCGTAATCGGTGTCAGAATACGGCAGGCACTTTAATTGGCCGTTGCTCCAGACAATGCCGCTGTTGGCTATTTGCGCAAACTGCGCCAGTATCTCGCCCGCCGCTTTTTGCTCAGTCAGCGCCGGACTGATAGCGATGCCATACGCCCGGCAATAACTGTCCATCTGCTCAAAGGCATCAACACGGCCATCATCCCAGCCCAGCCCCCATTGGCCGTTAGTCAAAACGCCGCGCATACAGTCCCTGACCGATGCGTCCACCGAATCCCGATAGAAGCCCAGCACCTCAACCCCGTGGTTGCCGATGCTGGCCGAATTGGTCAGCTCATAATCGGCTTGGGCAAGATAAGCGAAACCCTTAAAATTAATGGCATCATCAGGGTGTTTGCTGACCATGTAACTCCATTTGCCCTGGGTGCCACCGCCCGTAAACGCCGTAAATTTGGCATCCGACACATGGTTGTAGATGCGCTTGTCCACCCAAAGCTTACCAAAACTGATTCCGTCACCCCCCTCGGCCACCAGCAGCATGATTGAGGCGTTATAGGTGTAAGTCTTGCCGGAACTGCTGCTTGCCCCTTTGCCGCCGCCTGAAGACGCGTGGGGCGTGGCCACAAAATCCGTGTAATAGCAGAGCGTCGGCGCTACGCGGTTAGTCCCCATCACCACTTGGATGGTGACGTTGTAGCCGGTCTGCTGCACCTGCAAATTGCCGATGCGCGTCTCTGTCTGCGCCGCCGAACCGCCGCCACCAAAAATACTCATGCCTTGCTCCCAAAATACGAATAAAACCGCCGCTCACGCCCCTGCTTGACCAAGTCGCCTTGGTCGCCCTCGGCATAAACCACGCCCATGCCCACCTGTGCATGAATGATCAGCGGCCAGCCGACAACAATGCCGCCGTGGCTAAACGAGCGACCTTGCCGATAAACAACAATATCACCGGGGCCAGGCGCATCAACTGGCCGACAATAACGCCCGACCACCGCCAAATAACGCTCCCCGTCACGATGCAAGGCCCAGTCACGCGGATAATCATCCACCTCCGGGCGATCAATTAGCCCACAGGCAGCATAAATTTCAATTAGAATTTGCCCACAATCGACACCCGCGCCTTTGACCTTGCCCGCATGGTGCCACGGCGTACCCAGCCACGTCTTGGCTTCATCGATAATTTGCTGGCGTTGTTGTGCTTCGGCCATCACGCGCTTGTCACCGGAGTCGGTACTTTTTCAAAGCCCCGAAAACTGTCTTCGTTGCCGAATTTATCCCGGCAAGTGGGCCGCAAGCGATCGCAACCAGCAGCGGCAATAAAAGCATCACCCACAGCAACCGGATAGTAAAACGGGTAGGCCGGAACCAACAGGCCACTAGCGTGGCGCTTGACCGTGCGCTTGGCCCCCGCATTGTTGCCCGCCGTAAACGTGACCGTGCCTTGGGTGTAGTAGCCATCAGCCTGCGATAGTCCTGAGACAATGCCGTTGCGGGTCGAGCCTGCTTGTGCCGTCCCCGTATGGGTAAACGCCGCACGGTTAACCCCGCACATCGCGTCAAACAAGATGTTGCAGCAGCCTGGAGTGATGGTGTTGCGCGGCACCATCTGGTTAAGCTTAATCAAATCAGAATTGGCTTTCATGGCGATCAGGGTGCGTGATGGCTCCGGCTCGGCTATTTCGCCCTCAAAACTATGCACCACCCCGACCGGATAACCCGGCACCGACATAAACGCCCGCTCGATCAGTATCCGCGCCCCATCAAACCCCCGGTTATGGGTAAAAGACGGTAAGGTCAGGCCGTAAATCCGGTCGTCAGGGCGCACATACAGCGTCACGTCAATCTCATCGACCTCCACGCCCACCGAACTGGCAATGTCGCCATGCCCGATGACATATTGGCGGCCATAGACATTGCCCCTCCAATACACGTCAAAGTCCGGTGCGGATGTCAGTGTCAGCACGTCACCGTTCAGCAAGGAAATAGTGAAAATTGAGGCGATGATCGCTTGCTTGGAAGCCAGTAGCGCGTCCAGTTCAGAGGTTGACGGCTTCATAATTTGTTCACCGGACTGCCGCGAAACTGGAAATCCTCATGGCTATAAATGCGGGTGGCAAACTCGGTGAAATCGGTCAGGTCGGCCTCGAAACGGCAGCGGAAATAATAGCTGCCGCCCCAGCGTATCACCGTACCGTCCGAAGGCGGCGCATCGAATGACAGCAGGCCTGCGGTGCTGACCGAATAACTGCCCGTATCGGCCACCACGCCGTCCAGCGTCACTTCATCAATCAGGTTAGGGTTTTCGACCGGCTCGGTAAAGCCGCCCCATGTCCGCAGCAACGGCCAGTCCGTGCGCGAGCCGTCGCCGGTGCCGACAGTCTGGCCGCTGACGCTATGGGCGTTTGGATGGCTATACAAAAACGAATCGAAGCTGCCGCGCCGCTGTAAGATAAAACCGTGCAGGGCTTGCAAATCTGCATATTCATTGTCGTCCAGCAGCGAGTAATTTAATGAAAATAGCCATATCGGATAAGCCGAAAAACTGCCCCGCACTTCTTGGCCGTTTGCCGGGGTATGGATGACGG
>JACXTQ010000209.1 GCA_016919605.1 Methylovulum sp. | reverse complement strand
GACAAACAGATCGGCATGGGCCAACAGGGCATGGTAAAAGGTGTGGTCGATGTGTTGCCAATCGAAATAATAATGGGGAATGCCATTCAATCCGGCCAGTAAGGCGTTTAAGGCGGGGGCGGGGGTGCGGCGGCTGTTGGTGATGGCTAGGCAACCGCCTAATACTTGGCTGATATTAATGATGCGCTCTGCTAAACACAGGGCATGGCTTTGGGTAAAGCCATCACAATAGCGGGTATTGCCGCCGACTAACACGCCAATGATAGGGTGGGGTAAGGTGCTGAAGTAATCGGCGTGTTGTTGATAGGCTAAAGCCAAGTTTTCATGGTTGAGTTGATGCGGCACGCCAATTAAGGTGATGATATTATTGCCGGACAATTGCGGCGAGGCGATCAGGTCATATTCGCCAAGGCGCGGATGGCGCTCATCGGGTAAGATCGAAGCCAGATAAACCGTGAATAACTGCTGGGCGAACACTGGCCGTAAATTGGCGATTTCCGCCGTAGTTTCCTCGCCCGTACCCGTGATAATCAGCAAAGGCGTGGTGTGGCCGTAGCCTTCTTGCCGATAACGTTGCCGTAACATATCCCCGTAAGCGCTAGCATCGCCAGTGGGTAAGGGAATTAGGCTATAACCATACCCTAAGCGTTCCGCCAAGCCGATACGGGCATGTAGCTCCCCCGTATAAGCGCTGTCCACCACCCAAACCAAAGGGGGCGTTTTACTAGGATTTGCTGTCATTCATTTGCACCCGTTCACTCAAATCCTGTGCCGCCACCGCCCCTTCGGCAATGGCGTTGACCACCGACTGATGCCGCGCATTGGCGACATCGCCAATGGCATAAACCCACGGTACTGAAGTGCGTTGGGCGGCATCTGTTTGTATATAACCGGCTTTTTTAATAAGGCCGTTAAACGCGGCAAACGCCGTCAAGCCTTCGCTATTAGCGGCAAAGCCCAAACGGGCAAAAATTCTGTCCACGGTGATAGGCTCGCCGTTGTTTAAGCACAGGGCGATACCGTCTTGATGTATCTGAAAGGCGGTCACTTGAGTTTGGGGGTGTTCGCTGATGCGGCCTTGAGCTATCAATTCGAGCACTTCCCGACGAATGGTCGCGCGTGCTTTCGCGGTTGAGCGTTCCAGCAAATGGACATGCGCCCCCGCCAGCACTAAGTCTTTCGCGGTAAAGTGGGCGTTGTCGCCCCCGCCAATCACCGCCACGGTTTTGACGGCCCAGTTTGCTTGTTCTGTTAAATGATCGAAGGGAAAATTACTGATAAGCCCTGCCTCCAGCACGGTTTGATAACCGGGTAACGCTGCAAACGCCTCAAGCCCCAAAATTCGCACGCCGCTGGCAATCACGATGGCGCGTAGGGCTAATACGTGACGCTTGTCCGCGTGTTCGACCACAGCGTTAAAGCCGGTGTCGGTGGTGTCCAGCTCCAGCAAGTGGGCTGGGCAGAACGTGTCGATGGCTTCTTGCCGGATATGTTCGGCGTAAATGCTGGCCAGCTCGGCGCTAGTGTGTCCTGGCAGGCCCAATACCCAGTGGTTGGGTCGGTGCAAGTTGAGCAATTGCCCACCCAGTTTGGCGTTCTGTTCGATAATAACGGGGGTGTACCCCAGTCGTTTTAACCACAACGCACAGGCCATGCCCGCCACGCCGCCACCGATAATCCCTATCATTAATGTGTTATTGGCAGGCACCGTCATAAAGTCTTAAGGGTTTTTGGTGGTTGGATTAGGCATATATATCGGTAATTCACTGCCCTAGGTATCATATTAAGTTCTTTTGGTTATAATGTTTAGGTATGCCTACGATAGACTAAACACTTTACCTTAAATTTGCCGAGAAGCAAGTAAATCAAAATAGCCCTGAGCCTTTGCCGCTTAAGTGGATGGGTGCAGGTTTGGAGTACAAGCGTGGCTTTGTACTCCAACTATAGCTTATTTAATGTGTTTTGGTAGCTAAACAGACCGACAACGAGGCGCTATGCGCCAAGCCATATTCCCAAGTCAGTTTGGCGAAATACCGTTTAAACATCGGAAGGTTTGGTGCTGTCTTTTTTGGCGGCGCGTTTCATAACGTAAAACAATAGCGCTAGAATCGCCGCCATGATTAGCGATTTAATCGGCAGATTATTAGACGTTTCTTTTTCTAGCCCCACCGAAAAGGGAATATGGCTATCTGAGCTTTTGTCACCATGGACAATCGCGACATGGGCTAGATAATTGCCCGCGCCAAATTGGCTAAAATCAACGAGCCCATTGACCGTGCCCGATTTGATTTTCTTAGGTTCCTGATAAAAAATCCGTGTTCCTTCCGGTTCTTTGGTCACTTCAAATTCCACGGTGAGATTGCGCAGGCTTTTGCCTTCGTAATCGAATACAAGATTGGTTTTGCCCACGTTCGGTATCGATTGGCAATATTCTTTAGTATTGTTAAAGCTTGGCGTATAGGCGGTGAAGTGTACCCGCTCATCCCCAACTAAAATATTACACGGGTCAACTTCATTGACCGCTCCGCGATGAGCCTCTACGGCTGTCGATAGGCCAAGGCTTGCTAGCCCTAGCAAGCTTAATATAAGACATCCTCTATTTAGTTTGTTCATAGTGTAACCCCTCTTGTTATTATTGTATGGCTTAGGTCAGTCGTGCAGGCAGACACTGTTTTTAGCCCGGCTTACAGTTAGGGATTTAAGGACGGTTAGGACGTAAAGCCTGTCAGGCGAGGCTAAAACAGTTTTGCTGGCGGTATCAGCATACCAGCCAAATTAAAACGGACAAGGTTTGACGATGCAAAAGTATCGTTAAATGAGTGGCATAGGGCGGTTATGGCTTTGGCGGAGCCTACAAACCGCTGTGCTTTAGAGAAGTGGAGCAGGTTTGGTTTTGCTCTTGCAGATAGCCCATGATGCTGCCGGCAGTCAGGCTAAAGGCCGGTATTATATCCAGCCCCGCCTGTTGCAGGCCTTTGGCCGTCCATTTATTGCAAGTGTTGAAAATAGAGTATCTGCCGACACCTTCATAAAATTGGCTGTCGCCATAAATGCCCCGCCTGAGTTCCAGCACCTCCCCTTGTGGGGTTTTATAGAAGCTGTCGGCAATAAAGCCAATGAAGGCGGCATACTCGCTGTCATTAAGGCAGACGGTCGCAATGGCGCTGTTGGCGAAATAGCCATGTACGTTTTCAGGTACTGCCACGGCATGGATGGTTGATCCTGGCGACCAGAATAAAGCCCTTAGCGTTAAGCCCGTGGTGATTTCTTTTGCTTGATAAAAGCCTTTGTCACCCCAGCCAAATTCAATGAACGGCGTTGCCCCAAACCGTGCCTTTAACCTAGGGATACGCGTCTGAATGTTGTCGGCGGGTACGATAAAGCCCGTATGCCAGCCGTGGCTGACCACATAAATGGGCTGGCTTTGCGTAGGCGTATAACCTCTGGCGGCACACGCCGTTATCAGGGACAGGGTAATGAGGGGCAAGAAGGCTTTCATGGCGGCTCTGCTAGTACCACCCCTAGTCATTTAGAGCTAGGGGGTTAAATATTATTGTCTGTGCTGGGTTGACTTTGAGTTAAGTAAAATTTCATTTTCTCCCGCTTGGGTATATTTTAGCGGTCATCTAGGGCTACTGCCATAGGTCACTGAGGGCTTGTGGCATAAGTCTTAAATGACTTATGCCCACTGGCTTTATTTGTCTAGTGCTAGTAGTTGTAATCGATTGTTTTTAAGTTCATTATAGCCTAAGTTTATTATTTTTTAGGAGCATATATGTCGAAAATTGAAAATTCTTCTGAGACCATCCCCAAAAAAACAAAAAGCAATGAATTATCAGCTAAAAAATGGGGAGGTGATGTTATAAAGCAAGGTTTTTGCATCATTCCCTCTTTGCTTTTTAAGGCTCAAAGAAGATTAGGGCTTAATCCAACTCAGTTGGCAATTTTAGTGCAATTGGCTGATTATTGGTGGGAAGCTGATAACAAGCCTTTCCCTTCTAAACAATCCTTAAGTGATAGGTTAGGCATTGGGCCTCGGCAAATACAAAGATACATTGCTGAAATGGAACAAGCGGGTTTGGTTGAGCGAATTGAACGTTTTGGGAGCGATAACCGCAAATTATCTAACCACTATGACTTATCTGGCCTTGTAGAGAAATTGAAAAAATTAGAGCCGGAATTTAGGGAAGCAAAAGACCAGGCGAGTGCTAAGAGACGAGCATTGTCGCGCCAAGGCGGTTTGGGATGAGAAGGTTTGCTTTTGTGAATGAATCCGCTGACAAGGAATATAAAGCGTTGCCAGCATCAATTCAGGATGAATTCGGTAAGGACTTGAGATTGATACAATTGGGTAAAGAGCCACGATTGCCTATCGAGTATTTAAGAAGCGTGGGTGTCGGTGTCATTGAGTTGAAGAAAAACGGCAGCCCTGCTTTTCGTTGTATTTATGTGGCAAAATATTTGGATACCGTTATTGTGCTGCATTCTTTTATTAAAACCACTAACGGTGTCGATAGGCCTGCTATGAAGGTCGCCGAATGCCGCTTAAAAGAATTGTTGGCTGAACTGAGGAAAACTCACTGAATTGTTTTGGTTTCTATTTCAATGCTGGCCTTATGCAGCGATTGCATAGACCAGTTGACTTGACAGCCAAGTTTATCCAGCATGTCGAATAGGGCATCAATAGTAAATTTTTCTATTTTTGAGTTTACCAAATCGGATATACGCGATGGGTTAACGCTCAGTTGTGCCGCCGCTTCTACTTGAGTCCATTGTTTGCTGGCAATTAAATCGCTCAGCATGACGGACAAGTCCATTTTCATGACCATTTTGCTGGCGGTTTCTTCGCTGTGGGTAACGTGAAACGGACTGTCATAAAATTTCAAGGCCATGATAAAAACCTCTGTTAGCCGATAGTTTGACGGGTTGATTGAGATTCGCTAGGTCTCTGGATTTAAAGGTTACGCTTGTGATTATATATAATTTCAGATAATTGTGCTTATTATCCTGCGGATATTCCGTGCCATCCCGTTATATGCGCAGGAATGCAAGCTTAATAAATTGGGCAATATAGTTGATGCTACGTAGGTGTAACTTTCCACCTAAATAATTGTTCCAGATTATTCACGATAAGCTTTGGCCAGATTACTGAACAGGACACGGCTCATGCCGGAAATTTTTAAAAACTTTTCCAGCTCCCCGCTCAGGCTAGAGGCTTGGTAAGACTGCTGCATAATCATCAAGGCCAAGCCGCTGACGGCGATAATCGCTTGCGAGGCTTGAGTGCTTTTGGCCTGGTCATCGCCCATCGTTTCCGCCACCAAGTTGATAAGCCCGGTATTGATTAAGGTCATGGAGCCGGCCATAAACTCCACCGGTAAATGGACTTTGACGTGAATGTCGCCGACCCGATACATGTTTTCGGCAAATTGGGCATCGATAGTCAGGGTGAATAAGTCCGTCATCCATTTTAGGTGTGCGGCCTTGAGATGCTCAATCCGTCCGGCCAAAAATTTTTCCGTGACGGGGATGGCGGACAATTGGGCGTAAAAATGGTCAGTGACCCTGTTAAGATGGGGGATTAGGATAGGGGCGATGTCTTTTAAGGTGGCTTCCAATTCTGGAGTCAAGCCGGAAAAAGCCTTGCTGTAGGTAATGAGTTCGTTAAAATCTGGCATGAGACAACTCCTTTTAGTTGGCAGCTGGCATGATAATAATGGGCGATATTGGCCGGCCTTATACATCCTGTGGAGGGCTATAGCCCCTCATATCAAGTAGATTTTGCCCAACTTACAATACATTATTAGCATTATTAATGCCATAAAAAAATAATATTTTGCATTTTTCTATAAAACAATAGCCTATCATAAGGTATTGCTTATGCAAATGCTATTGGCAGGCGTTGATTTTGTTTTAAAAACGACCTATCTGTCCTCGTTGTCGTCCGTTTGTCGGAATCGACTCCTTAATAACCGCGTAACATCAGTTAAGATATAAGGTTGCTATAGGTCAATAGCAACCGATGTCCGCCCTATTATCAGCAACCCTGCTGATAATAGACATAATTCCTATATAATCGCGCACCACCCCTACAGAACTAACCCTCACCAGCGCATGGGCATCCTAAAAAAACTCGCCTCACAAACCGCCATTTACGGGCTTAGCAGTATTTTCGCCCGTTTTTTAAATTATCTGTTAGTGCCTTTGCTGACCTATTCGTTTACCGCGCAAGAATATGGGGTGGTGTCGGAGTTTTATGCCTATTCGGGGTTTTTATCGGTGTTGCTGTTAGGCGGTTTTGAAACCGGTTATTTCCGCTTCCGTGATAAACAGACACCCGCCCGTGATAGTGCTTATTCTACGGGTTTGATTTTTATCTTGCTGCTTAATCTGCTGTTTTTTTTAGGTGTCTTTTTTGCTGACCAGCCATTGGCTCAGGCGCTCAATTATGCCAACCACCCTGAATATGTGGCGTGGTTTGGCTTGATTTTGACCCTGGACGCAATCGCTGCGCTGCCGTTTGCACGGTTGCGGGCGGAGCAGAAGGCGTTTAGGTTTGCCGGTATCAAACTGATTGAGATAGGCGTGACCGTAGGGTTGACACTGTTTTTTATTGTCTATTGCCCTAAGCTGGCCGCCGCCGGGGCGCCGCCGTGGTTGGCCTATGTGTATCGGCCTAGCATCGGCTTGGGGTATGTGTTTATCGCCAATTTACTGGCCAGCGCCAGCAAATTGGTGTTGTTGTCTCCGCAATTGGCGGGTATAGCGTGGGGCTTTGACCGTGGCCTGTTCGTGCGTATGCTGCGTTATTCGGCGCCTATGGTGATTATTGGCTTTGCCGGTATCATTAACGAGATGCTCGACCGCGCCTTGTTAAAGCATTTATTGCCCTTCGATGTCGCCACCAACATGCAGATGTTGGGGGTTTATAGTGCCTGTTATAAGCTGTCGATGTTAATGTCGCTGTTTATCCAAGCGTTCCGCTATGCCGCCGAACCGTTCTTTTTTGCCTATGCTAATAACAGTGATGCGCGTGACGTTTATGCCAAGGTGCTGAAAATTTTTGTGATCTTTTGTGTGCTGATCTTTTTGCTGGTGACGTTGTACATTGATTTTTTCCAGTATTTTATGGGCGCGGAATTTCGTGTCGGTTTGAAGGTAGTGCCGGTGCTGTTATTGGCGAACTTGTTCTTAGGGGTGTATGTCAACCTGTCGATTTGGTACAAGCTGACTGACCGCACGGGGTTGGGTGCGTGGGTGTCGCTGGGCGGTGCGGCCTTGACCATAGTCCTGAATATCTGGTGGATTCCGTTGTTCGGGTATGAAGGTTCGGCTTGGGCGACCTTGGCTTGTTATGCCAGTATGTCAGTGGTGTCCTATGGATTGGGGCAATGGTTTTATCCTGTCGCCTATCCAGTCAGGCGCATTTTGGCTTATATCCTGCTCGGTGTCGGCCTGTCGCTGGTACCTGGATATATCCGTCCTTATTTGGCGTGGCCTTGGTGGGGGTTGGCTTCGGCGTTGTTTGGCGAATACTTGTTGATTGTAGCATTGGCGGAAAAACGCCTGTTACGCCTAGCCAAGGGTTAGGCACGGCCTGTTGTTGATGGCGTGTTTTTAAGTGAGCTTCGGTGTTAGAATGCCGCACCGTTTTCACAACCTGTAACCTGTCATGACCGATCCACTGCAAATTCGGGCGCGTTTATCCGCTGTCGCTATCCTCCTGTTATTGGGGGTCTGGGTCGTCCAAGGCTTTTTGCCTTTATTGGCTTGGGCGGTGGTGTTGGCTATCAGTACGTGGCCGATTTATAAACGCCTATTGGTCAGCAAAGAGTTGCACGGTAAAGTGACATGGGGGGCGGTGGCTCTGACATTGGTGATCGGGGCGATTATTTTGGTGCCGCTAAGCTATGGGCTGGTCAAGCTTTATGCCGAAGCCGACTCCTTGGGGCAATGGTTGATGGAGGCGCAAAAAACTGGCATCCCGGCACCGGATTGGCTGATAAACTTGCCGATGATGGGCGAGTCGGCCAAGACGTTTTGGATCAATTCCTTAGGCAGTAAGGAAGCCGCCGCCAGCACTTTCCATTGGCTGGGCACTAGCGGGGCGTTGGGTTACACCAAGACGTTTGCCGGACATTTGTTGCAACGCTTGGTCAGTTTTTTGATTATCTTGCTGGTGTTGCTGTTTGTGTATCAGCACGGCGACAAATTGGGCCGTCAGGTGTTGGCCAGCAGCCGCCGGATTTTTGGCGATGTGGGCGAGCGCTATTTGCTCCACGCCGCCGCCGCCGTGCGCGGTACGGTCAATGGTATGATGTTGATAGGTATTGCCAAAGGCCTGCTGATGGGGGTCGGCTATCATTTTGCAGGCTTAGGGCATCCGGCGATATTGGGGGCGTTGACCGGCATTTTTGCTATGATCCCTTTTGCCGCCAAGCTAATTTTTGGCGTGTGTTCGCTGGTGTTGGCGGCGGAAAGCCATTTTACCGCCGCCATTGTCCTGTTCAGTTACGGGATGGTGTTGACCTTGTTTGCCGACAATTATGTGCGTCCGGTCTTGATCGGCAACGCCGTCAAGCTGCCGTTCATCTGGACGTTATTGGGGATATTTGGCGGTATGGAAGCGTTCGGTTTGCTGGGACTGTTTTTAGGCCCGACCTTGATGGCGGTATTGATGTCAGTTTGGCGCGATTGGATTGAAGATTTGGAAAAATCGGCGTAAATTGATCGCCTCCCCCTCTGTTTGCTTGTCCATAACCTCACTATCAGGAACCCTTATGTTACAAGTCATTGTTAGGGCCATACGCGAGCGTGAGCTGTTGGCCTTTGTCTATGGCAGTCTTACCCGTGTTGCCGAACCCTATGCGGTCGGCGAGTCCGTCACCGGCAACAACGTGCTGTGGGCTTTCCAACTCTCCGCCGAACACCTTGCCGTTCATCATGGTATAAGCCATTATCCTGTGCTCGGTTCCATCGGTTTGGGGTATGAATGGGATGTGTTTGAGTTGTCGCAAATGTCCAACCTGCATACGGTCGGCAAACATTTTATCAGTGAACGCTATGGCTATAAGCGGAACAATAAGCACATGACCACTATTTTTGCGCAAGTTTGATGCCACTCTCTCGCCGCCACTTTTTGGTCGGACTGGCCGCAACCTGGGCCACGCCATTGTTGCCCGGTGGGCAAAAATTGGCACAGGCGGACAGCGTCGCTGTCCTTAGCGGTACGGCGTTCACGCTCACCATTGCGCAAACCACCGTCAATTTTACCGGTGCCGCCCGTATCGCCACCACCGTCAATGGCACCATCCCCGCGCCCACTTTACACTGGCGCGAAGGTGACACGGTGACGCTGACTGTTGTTAATGAGTTGACCGAAACCACGTCGATACATTGGCATGGGCTGATTTTGCCTTACGATATGGACGGTGCCCCTGGTATCAGCTTTAACGGTATTCCCGCCGGTAGCCGTTACACTTACCGTTTTAAAGTGCAGCAGTCGGGTACCTATTGGTATCACTCGCATTCGGGGATGCAGGAGCAAACCGGCCTGTACGGCGTGATTATCATCAGCCCTGCGGTTGAAACCATCGCCGCCGACCGTGATTATGTCGTGCAATTGTCCGAATGGACGGATGAAGACCCTTACAAGGTGTTCGCCAAGCTGAAAAAACAAAGCGATTATTACAACTTTAACCAGCCTACCGCCGTGGATTTTTTCCACGATGTCGCCCACGATGGGCTGGGCGCGGCGTTGGATAAGCGGGCGATGTGGAACCAAATGCGCATGTCCATGACCGACTTGGCCGACATTTCCGCCTATACTTACACCTATCTGCTCAATGGCAAAACGGCGGCGGATAACTGGCTGGGCGTGTTCAAGCCCGGTGAGCGGGTACGGTTGCGCTTTATCAACTCGGCGGCGCAAACGTTTTTTGATGTGCGTATTCCAGGGCTGGGGCTTATCGTTGTCCATGCGGACGGGCAGCCGGTTGAGCCGGTCACGGTTGATGAATTCCGCATCGGGCCTGCGGAAACGTACGATATTATCGTCACCCCCGCCCAGCAAGCCTACACTGTGTTTGCCCAATCCATGGACAGAAGCGGTTTTGCTTGTGGCACACTGGCCGTCCATGCAGGCTTAAAAGCGGCGATTCCCGCGCCGGATCGCCCAGAACCGTTGACCATGGCCGATATGATGGGAGCCGCGCATAGCACTGTCGCCGTCCATCATGCCAAAACTGAATATGGTGCGAATGTCGATATGCGGGTGGACACCCCGCGCACTAATCTGGATGATCCGGGCATTGGCCTTAGGAATAAGGGCCGCCGGGTGTTGACCTACGCCGATTTGCGCAGCCTAAGCGGTGTTATGACAGATGAGCGCCCACCAGGGCGCGATATTGAGTTGCATTTGACCGGCAATATGGAACGTTATAGCTGGTCGCTGGATGGTGTGCCGTTTGCCGAATCCACGCCGATACATTTTCGCTATGGCGAGCGCTTGCGGGTGATTTTTGTCAACGACACCATGATGAGCCACCCCATGCACTTGCATGGGATGTGGAGCGATTTGGAAAGCCCTGACGGGCAAGTGCAAGTGCGCAAGCATGTGGTGGTGGTGCAACCCGCCCAGCGCGTCAGTTTCCGCGTCACCGCCGATGCACGGGGCTACTGGCCTTGGCATTGCCATTTGTTTTATCACATGCACGGCGGCATGTTTAGGGTCGTGGTGGTGGCATGAAAAAACGCTGGTTACTGTTGGCGGTGATGGGCCAGTGCTTGCCTACTCACGCGGATGAAGCTATGGTGATGGATCATCGGCATCATAATAGAGGCGATAGGCCAGCCGATGACACTAAGCCGAAAGCGCACCAGCATCCAGCCACCCCCGCACAGGAACAACATCAACATACCCCTGCGCCAGAGCATCAGCACGCCGTAGCTCCTGAGCCGGAACAGCACCAGCATACTTCAGCCCCTGCATCAGCACAGCATCAGCATTCGAGCCATGCCGATGAATCCCACAGCCATACTGCGCACACTGCGGCCAGTAGCCGTGCTCCTAAGGATGCCCGTGACCCTAATGCCTATGCTGATGGTTATGATTTTGGCCCCGGCATAGCCCATAGCCATAAAGAAGAACCCCGGCTTGCTGCTTTATTGGTGGATCGCTTGGAAGGTTTGGGCAATGGCCCACACAGCCTAATGACCTACGATTGGCAAGCATGGTATGGCAAAACCAATGACCGTGCCGTGGTCAGAGCCGAGGGCGATATTGAGGCCGGGCAATTTGCCGAGGCGCGTAATGAATTGCTCTGGGGGCATGCCCTGACACCTTATTGGGATTCGCAATTGGGTGTCCGCTATGATACGGGCGCAGCCCCTGAACGGGGTTGGTTCACCTTTGGCCTGCAAGGGATTACCCCGTATTGGTTGTACATCGAAGCCACCGCTTATATCGGTGAGCAAGGCCGTGCCGCGTTCCGTTTTGAAAGCGAATACGATGTGCTGATTACCCAACGGCTAATCTTACAGCCGCGTATCGAAGCCAATATTTACAGCCAGCGCGATGCTGGTCGGGGTATTAGTGATGGTTTGTCGGATTTTGAAAGTGGCTTACGGTTACGCTATGAAATCCGCCGCGAGTTCGCCCCTTATATAGGTGTGGAATGGTCCACCGCACCGACTATCAATAGCCTCTCCGATAGCCGCACCGACACCACCCGCTGGGTGGCGGGGGTGCATTTTTGGTTTTAGCCGCCTACCAATGTAATGCCCGCAATCTGGAAAACTTTTTGCGCTGATGCTCCTGCATCCAGGGGCTTAACTGGCGGAAACCCCGATAGTGTCCAGACCTTGTCGTAAATTTCACGCAGGCTTAGTGAACAGGCTATGCTTGCCAAGGCCAAAACGCCATCAATCCCCACCGTCTCCGTCAACACCCAGCCATTGTCCTGGCGCGTAAAACAGTCGATATAAGGCTGGTCTTGCGCCACCAACAGGTATTGGCATAAGCTTGGGATTTTACGGTACTGGGCAAACTTGCCGCCACGGTCAAAGGCTTCGGTAGATGGCGACAACACCTCAATTAGCACGGTCGGGTTCAGCAAGGTGTCAAACTGGCTGTCTTCAAATTGCGCGACCCCACAAACAACCACACTGTCAGGGTAATAATAATGGCGTGCTTCGGCGGCTTTCACGCGCATATCGCTGATATAGGCTTCACATGGGCGTTGTTTTAGCTGGTTGCCCATATATTGAGCGAAACCAAATTATGCTTACGGCTGGCACCGGTCATGGCAAACAGTTGCCCGTCATGACATTCGCTTTTATAGGGTGCGTGGCGCTCCAGCGTTAAATACTCAGCAGCGGTGTAGGCCGTTGGTTGGATGGCAGCAGACATGGATCACCTCGTTAAGGGGTCAGGGCTTGGGCATTATAGCGGTTAATCGGCTGGGATTGTGGGGATTAATGCTAATTTGGGCTGTTAAGCCTGAGGTATAGCTAAAGCATAACAAATTAATTACGGTTATCCAGTCTTTCAAAGAAAGACAATCTTTAAAGTTTTTGTCCAAAAATTATCAGCTGTATCCAGTATTAATACGGAAAGCGGGGCTGTAGGTGGATGTTTTTTCAAAAATAAAAATAACCTAGATTATTTAGGCGGATATGATTAAAATCAACCCTCCTAACTTGCACAATGTTTAGGATTGATTTATGAACTATTTTGAAAACAACTTTTTTGGGCATAGTATTATGAATACAGAGCATAGCAATATTTTTGCCAACCTAATTGGCAAAAGCATTTTAATCCGCAAAAAACAATCCCCCATAGTCAAGCCAACGCAAATAACCTTATTAGCGTTACTGTCTTCGTCCGCTTATGCGGATATTGACTATTCCTTGCTGAGTGCCCCCATCACCGTCATCGAAACGGTAAATGTCGATGAATCCCAACAGCTTACTGAAATGTTGAAATTCACCTCCGAAGATGTCTTTGCTAAGGCTCTAAATAACAATTTGTTTGATGATGCCAGTATTTATAAGATTGCCTTAACAGACCCGTATGCCAGTGCCACGTTTAATGTCGTTGGCGGCAAAGTCACGCTGACAACTAATCAGGGTTCAGGAAACATTGAAATGAGTTCATCCATTTCGCGGTTTAATCACCTGTTTAAAGGCACCACCCGCAATGACAGTAGCCATTTACTAAAACAATGGTTCGATGCCAATGCAGGATTGGTGTCGGCAACCACATCCGCCCCCTCAGTGCTAAACCCGATAACAGGAGGCGGCCCTGCCAGTCCTGTGTCATTTATCCCCTCATCGGATGCGCAACTTGATATGAATGGTGGTTTAAGCAGCCAGTTTTTGGGTAGAAGCGCTAAATTGAAAGACAATGACAAAGACGGTAGCTTAGGCATTGCCACCCGTTTTTCAAACTTCTGCACCAATCAAAAATGCGCCCAGTTTTATTCGTTACCGATTGGCTATACTAAGGAGTTGGGTAACGAGTGGGCATTATTGTTCAAATTACCGCTGACTTATATTGATACCGCCGGCGTGTCTTCTTACAGCATTGCCCTCAGCAGCGGTTTGCGTATCCCTATTTCCCGTTATCTGCATACTGGCCCGTTCAAATGGGATTTGATCCCGTTATTCAATATCGGTGGAGTCGGCACCGACCAAACAAACATTAACACCAGTTTGCTATATGCGGGAGGTGTGCAAAGTAATTTCGGTTTTATGATCGGCAACGGTTATTCCTTGGTGCTGCAAAATCAATATAGCCACTTTACCACTGCATCAACAGGGCCTTTGTTAAGAAATAATCAGCGGGTGACTTATGATGTGGTCAACGATGTTTACAGAAACGGCCTGCAATTGGGTAAGCAGATGAATTACCAGCTCTTCGGGCGCACCCTGATGGCGAGTATTTTCTTTGCCGACACCCGTTTCAGCGGCGACGCACTCGCTATCCATAACCAACAGGAAATTGGTTTTGACATTGGCCTGAAAGCGTTAACTAAACATACGCCTATTGAATTTGCCGTAAAGGATGCCGTTTCGGCCGCCAAAGTTAAAAATAAAATCAAATCAGAAATTGCCGGTAGCGATATTAAGCTGGGCATTACCTACACCCGTGCCAAGAATATTGATGACGCGCTCTCAGCCAATTTGGGCTGGACGTTTTAATCTGGATGGTTAATAAATCTAAGGCCACCTGCTTAAAGCGATATGGGCAATGTTTAACTAGCCAGCAGCCCTGCCTTAAGTGGGATAACCCAAACTAAAAATCAAAAGAGGTTGTTTCTATGAGAAAATCGACAATATTTATTGCCGCCGCCGCTGTATCGGTAGTTTTTAGCCCACTTGTCTGCGGAGAGAGTAGTGGTGACCTGGTTAATGTGACTCCGCTAGTCGGTGATTATGTGGCAAATAATCCGGGGCTTGAAACCGTTATACCCCATGATAGCCATATTGATAGCAACCATGATGGTTATATAGAGGGTTACACATTAAGTCTTGATATCTACAAAACTGGGACTGACACCAAGTTGTTTTCTACCCCGCCAAAATCTATAACCGTGTGTCCAGGAGGGTCATATAGTAGCGGTCGTGACACCACTGTGAAACGTCTCGGCAACACGTTGGTGGGGTTTTCTTCTGGCTACGGGTCTTGCATAAATTCAAGCTATAAGCCTCCTTCAGGCCATATTTACGCCATCAATTTATCCGCAGCGGGCAAACAACCTTGGGTAAAAACCGTTAACAATACGTTTGATGGCAATGGTATTGTCTCGGATATGAATGGAAATGGCACCGGCGAACTGCTGGTGACTTCAGCAAACTTTGATACACTCAATCAGGCCACATATACTTTCGATCGCAAGGTTGACATTTTTGATGGTGATACGGGCAACACGCTATCATCTAAAATTTATTCGGATAACACGGCTTTTTTTAATGGGACAGACTATTTTTCTTATGTGGTAGGTCTTGCCAATACCAGCGCCTTGGTAGGCGACTATGTTATCGGCAACCCCGGTCAAGAAACTGTGATGGGTGTCAATTCGTTAAGTACCGGCTGTAATGCCCGTTTTGATGTCTATAAGGCGGGAACCAGCACCAAGCTGTTTTCCACACCCGAAAAAACGTTGTCACGCTGTGGGGTTGCCCTGATAAGGCGCATAGGTAATATGCTGGTAGGGGCAAGTGTTGGTACTGATAGTAATGGTAGTGTCGGTGACAATTCCGGTGCCAGCTTTTACGCGGTTGATTTGTCGATGGCGGGCAAGCAGCCTTGGGTAAAATCTATAAACCAACCTATTGAAGGCATGGGCATATTGCCGGATATGAATAAAAACGGTATTGGGGAAATGTTGATAACAACCATTGCCAATAAAACAGATGGCACTTTTGATCGTGCTGTCAATATTTATGATGGTGGGACGGGCGGAACCCTCTCCTCTAAAACGTATACGAATATTTCAAATATTCTTGCTGGCTATTTTAGTGACGGCAGCGGCGATGCCTTGAGAAACCTCAGTCCATTGGTGGGTGATTATGTTGCCAGCAATGCGGGCTTTGAAACGGTCATACCGCATTCGGGCGTGATTGACAGCAATAACGATGGCGTGGCGGAAGGTTATACATTACGTTTTGATGTTTATAAAACCGGAACTGATACCAAGTTATTTTCTACCCCCGAAAAACCGTTTACCGTGTGTCCTAGCAGTATGAAAGCACCACTATTCAATCACTTCCTCAAGCGAATTGGCAATACCTTGATGGTAGTGACCACTGTCCCTACGTCTGTATGTAACAATTCCACCTATACCCCTCCATCAGGTTTTGTTTACGCAGTCAATCTTTCTGCTACAGGCAAACAACCTTGGACTAAATCAGTTAATCATAAATTTACCGGGCTAGGAATTTTGCCGGATATGAATAACAATGGGGTGGGGGAGTTGCTCGTCATGCCCACGGATGACTCATCGACCACACATGACTATTATATTTATATTTTTGATGGTGATACTGGGGCGACTCTATCATCCAAAATGTATTCTAAACCACGCTAAATCCTGTATGGCGGATTCGCTGGTAGGCAATCCGCCAGAATTAAAGCCTAATTAATTGGATGTCCCCGTTTTTTGTGGTCATCTGCTTTTAAAATGCTAGCAAAATCCCCGCTAGTTCTGAACTGCCACTTCGTAGTGAACCGCTTTTTCAACACCCAGTACGGCTTGGGTGGGCTAATGTTTCCCCCTTGTATTCCAAATTGACCGTCTACTGGCCTCCAGCGCATAATAAAAAAACCTGTTTTGCACAATAATGTTATAAAATAAACGGTTTTGAAAATTACCGCCGGAATCCTCCGGTTTATATTAACAGTGGCTTAAGAATTATGCGTTGTCCGTTTTGTGGTGCCCATGATACCCGCGTACTGGATTCCAGATTGGCTAATGAAGGAGATCAAGTTCGTCGCCGTCGTGAATGTAATATCTGTAAAGAACGCTTCACCACCTTTGAGGTGGCGGAATTGACGATGCCGCGTGTTGTCAAACGCAATGGGGTGCGGGAGCCGTTTGATGAAAAAAAATTGCGCTCAGGGATGTTAAGGGCTTTGGAAAAGCGCCCTGTTGAAGGCGATGCCATAGAAGCGGCGGTCAGCCGCATTAAAAAAAGCCTGATGGTGTTGGGCGAGCGGGAAATTGCTGCCCAGGAGTTGGGCGAAAAAGTGATGAAAGAATTGAGCGCCCTTGACCATGTCGCTTTTGTGCGCTTTGCCTCGGTGTACCGTAGCTTTCAGGATGTCAGCGAATTTACCGAAATGATTGCCGACTTGCAAAAGACCAACTGATGGCTACGCTTGCTCGCCAAATCGCCCGTGATGACGCTGTTTATATGGCACGCGCCCTACAGTTGGCGGCTAATGGCCGCTACACCACCGACCCTAATCCGCGTGTCGGCTGTGTTTTAGTCATGGATGGCGCTGTTATCGGTGAGGGTTGGCACCAACACGCAGGCTTTGCCCATGCCGAAGTCGCCGCGCTTAATACGGTCGCTGATGCGCAAGGGGCGACCGCTTATGTGACGCTGGAGCCGTGCAGCCATTTTGGCCGTACCCCGCCGTGTTGTGACGCGCTGATTCAGGCAGGTGTCCGCCGCGTCGTCGCCGCGATGGCCGACCCTAACCCGTTGGTGTCTGGGCGTGGTTTAGAGCGGCTTAAGGCCGCCGGTTGCGAAGTGAGCGTGGGGGTTCTTGAGGCTCAGGCTCAGGCTTTAAACCGTGGCTTTATCAAAAGAATGAACGGACGCGGCCCGTGGGTGCGCAGTAAGCTGGCGATGAGTTTGGACGGGCGCACCGCGTGCGCTTCGGGGGAAAGCCAATGGATTACCTCCCCCCAAGCCCGTGCCGATGTCCACCGCCTCCGCGCCGAAAGTTCGGCAATTGTCACTGGTATCAACACTGTGTTGGTCGATGATCCGGCCTTAACGGCACGGGTTGATTTTGCCGTGTTGCAACCGATCAGGGTTATCCTCGACAGCCATTTACAAACGCCGCCCCATGCCCAGATGGCGACACTACCCGGACGCTCGTTAATCTTGACCTGCTCGGATGATGGCGCTAAACAGCGGCGCTTGCAACAGGCGGGTTTTGAGGTGCAGCGTTTGCCCGATAAAAAGGGTCGCTTAGATTTGCCTGAAGTCATGCGCTTTTTGGGCGAACAGCAGATTAATGAAGTTTTGGTGGAAGCGGGGGCGGTGCTGAACGGCGCCTTGCTTGCCGAAAACCTAGTCGATGAAATTATTGTCTATATGGCGCCTTCCGTCTTGGGCGACCAAGGACGCGGCCTGTTCCATCTGCCTCAGGTCTTGGCGATGGCGGATAAAAAAGAATTGCAGTTGCTGGATGTCCGGCAAGTGGGCGGGGATTTGCGCTTGATGTTAGCACCGATAGAAAAAGTGAGATAAAGAGGGAGTGAGGTTGTCTATGGCACTAAAAAAAGACTTTCCTATCGTTATAGAGCAAGATGCAGAAGGCTTTTTCATTGTCGATTGCCCTTTATTTCAAGGTTGCCATAGTTATGGCAATACGGTTGCAGAGGCTTTAAGCGCTATTCAAGAAGCCATTGAGCTGTGTTTGGAAGAACAAACAATGCCTTCGATATTAACAACACAATAAGTCAAAACCAAAAACCATGTTCACAGGCATCATTTTAGCAGTAGGCAAAATTTCCGGCATTGAGCGGAAAGCGGGTGATTTCCGTTTGCAAATAGACACGGGCAAATTGCCGCTGGGCGGTACGCAATTGGGCGATAGCATTGCTGTCAATGGCGTGTGTTTGACGGCAGTTGAATTAGGGGCGCGGCATTTTTGCGCCGATGTCTCCAACGAAACGTGGGAGCGGACAACGCTTAGCCTAGCGGCGGTGGGTACGCCAGTCAATTTGGAATTAGCCTTAACGCCGTCCACACGCATGGGTGGGCATATTGTCAGCGGCCATGTCGATGGTATCGGCAAAGTAGTTAGTAGAAAACCGGATGGGCGCTCGCAGCGTTTCACCGTGCAAGTGCCGGATGGGTTGGCGAAATATATCGCCGAAAAAGGCTCGATTTGTATCAACGGCATTAGCTTGACGGTCAACGAAGTCAACGGGGCGTTGTTCGGGGTCAATATCGTGCCGCATACCTTACAAGAAACCACGCTGGATACGGCAGTGGCGGGGACGTTGGTTAATTTGGAAGTGGATATTCTGGCGCGTTATATGGAGCGGTTGATGCGCGGCGAGGCGGCGGCGCAACCGTATGGTGGCGTTACCGAAGAATTATTGAAAAAAAGCGGGTTTTTAGGTTAAACCCAGGGGCAGATTCCCGCAGTGTTTATGGCAACGGCGGCTGTTAGGCGTTTAGGCCAACAGCCCTTTATTTATATAGGCAACAATGAACACTATCGAAGAAATTATCGCCGACTTACGGCAGGGTAAAATGGTCATTATCATGGATGATGAAGACCGCGAGAATGAGGGCGATTTGGTGATGGCGGCGGCGTTTACCCGCCCCGAAGATGTCAACTTTATGGCCCGTTACGGACGGGGGCTGATTTGCTTGACCCTAACCCCTGAGCGTTGCCAACAATTGCGCTTGCCGTTGATGGTCAATGAAAACAAAACCCCACATTCGACCAATTTCACCGTGTCGATAGAAGCGGCCACAGGGGTGACGACGGGCATTTCCGCCGCCGATAGAGCGCGCACTATCCAATGTGCGGTCGCCCATGAT
>JACXTQ010000208.1 GCA_016919605.1 Methylovulum sp. | reverse complement strand
TGGTCGAAATGCGCATGGGTGTTCACCAAATACTTGATGGGTTTATTGGGGATGATTTCTTTAACCTTGGCGATAACTGCCAAAGACCGTTCTTCATTCAACGGCGCTTCGACGACGACAATATGGTCTTGCTGTTCAATGGCGACGCTATGATGGCTACCACCCGTCAGATAAAAAACGCCATCAGCAAGCAGGCTGACTTTGACAGGCGGGACAGGTGCGCTTTTGACTTCGCTGGGTATAGAGATAGCCACCGGAGGATTTAACTTCACATCGGCCACCTGCAAATCCAACACCGGATAGCCGCCTTGAGCCCGTTCAATATGGGCAGGAAACTGTACGCCACCAAAATCTTGGTAATCGGAGTATTTAGTTTCCACCAAGGTATCACCCAGTATCGGGTTATCAATCCAAGTTTGCACACGTTCGAGCTGATTATTGGCATTGATGATGCCAACATAGCGATATTTGCCATCCACCGTGAATGACACTTGTGTGCCTTCACTGATGGGTTGTGATGTGGCATGGTTGGCCAGGGCCGCTTTCAAAAAACCTTGCGGGGTCGCCCAAATTTCGGCGTTACGCTCTTCAACTGCCGCAGGCTGCGGGCTTGGAAGCGACGCGGTGCCTTGTGGCGCATTGGCGGGTGGCGCAAGATTCCAAGCGTAAGCGCCACTGATATACTGGTCGGGTTTTTGTTCAACCGGCACAGGGCGCAACCGTCCTGCTTCTATCGTTTGCTTACGGGTCATTTGGACATGCGCACTGGGGGTTTCATAGTTGATGTCGGCAGTATAGCGGCTAACGTCAAATTGCGGCCAGGGCAGTGTCGGGTTAGGGGCTTGGCCAAATTGGAACCAATGCCCAGAACCTGAGAATTCAATTGATCTTATTTTGGCAATGTCCAAGGCATTGGCGGCAGCTTTTAAGGGCTGGGGTTGCAAGCTGGCGCACCCTGACAACACAACGGTCAGGCTGAAAGCCGGAAACAATAATTTACGCATGTAAAACCTCTAAACGGTGAAAACTCAAAAATATAAAAATCAACAAAAAACTTATTCCCTAACGCAACGGACGTACCATCAATTTTTATGTAGAGGTAAAAACCCTGGTCAGGCCTATTAATACAAAGATGGCAGGACAATCGCCGTTTTGACGGTTGGCATTTTTAATCGGGACATTCTGTCTAATCACCAGCTTTTGCTCTTGTGCTGCACTTGTTGGCACAACTTAAACCGCAGCGTCTATTCCTTTGTGGCTATGGTTGGTTTATATCCCATTTACGGAAGATGCCGAGTCCAATGAATATCCTTGCGCACAACCCGTGCGGGAGTGCCGGCAATAATGCAATTTTCAGGATACTGGCCACGAGTCACCAGAGATGACATACCGATAACCGAACCGCTACCGACCGTGGCGCCTTTCAGCAACTTCACGCCATTGCCAACCCAAACATGATCGCCGATGACAATCGGCTGTGCCGGATTAATACGCACATTATCGGCATCAAAAATAGCGTGCACATCACTGGTTGAAGCACTGATGTCGGAAGAAAACATACAATCGGCACCTATCTCAATAGAGCTGGCTTCATGACTGGACAATCTGACCAAACCTTGAAACGTACAGTCAGGGCCTATGGTTATCATACTGCCACTCAGTCTGATGGCGATTTGCAAGCAACTAATCATAAAAACATTATCGGCAATAATGATCTTGTTGTTATTGCCTATGACACTAATGGAAAGCCTGCCTTTGACGTTGTCGCCAATATCCACTGTATTGTTGGTGCCACGCAATTCTATGACCGAATCATCACGCAATACCGATTGGCCTTTGTTATAACGGCTTTTGTCATCAATCAGCAATTTTTCACCTGAACCCATTATCTTTCCACTCCGTTTGTTGAATTGTTTATAACCCCGAATAGGGTATTCCGTGCAGGCCGTTAGGCAGCACACCACACACATCATATACCTAAAGCACCTGTATTTTTTGGGCTTTTTCCAATCTGGCCGCTGCGACATCCCATTGGACATTACGGAAAAACGCGTCCACATACTGGGTTGCCGCCGCACCGTAATCCATTTGATAAGCATGTTCGTACATATCCATGACTAAAATGGGCAAGGTAGCGGCTGGCGAATGCAGGTGATCCGCCAACCAATAATTTTCTAGTAAGCCTGTGTGCAGATTATAACCCAGCACAACCCATCCTGAGCCGCCCCCTAAACCCGCACCGATGCGGCGAAATTCCTTATCCCAGGCCTCGTAGCTGCCAAACGCATCGGTGAGGGCTTTTTTAAGTGCTTCGCCAGCTTTGCCTGAGCCACCTAAATTATGGAAATATAACTCATGCAAGACCACCGAGCCTGTGCGTGCCAGATGTTCACGCTTGAGGTCGTTATAGACAAAAGGTGGCGTGTCCGCATCTTCCAAAGCGGCCAGCAGACGTTTTTTTACGGTGTTCAGGGCTTTTACCGCCCCGCTATAATTGTTTTCCCAGTGTGAACGGATAAGTTTTTCGGATATGCCATCCAGTTTAGTTGGGTTGAACGGTAATGGCTTGGGTTCATGCGCTATTGTAAAAGAGGGGGATAGCGCAAATTTTGGCAGATTTTCTACTGTCGGTTCCACTGCGTGGCTATCCAGAGAAAAGGCCACCAAGGCAGCACCTGCGGAGGCGTTGGCTAAAAAATCACGGCGTGAGTAAGGGTTGGAGGGCATAAGGCTTTTTCCTTAGAATAGAGGTTCTACCAGATAGGCCTAGAGGCCTATCCTAGGGTATTTAAAGTAGCGTTAACATTTATCGCTATGAATTTATTCCTTAATACGGATCAAATCATGGCAACTTTTGCAAGATTCACCGAGCTTGCCAAACTGGGTCTTGATGGCATTGATGTCGCCTGTCGCCGCCACTTTCGCCAATTCGTTGGCGGCTTGGTTAAAGGTATTGGCAACGGCGGTAACTTCGTCTTTTTTCTGGAAAAACTCAGGTTTCAGACGGCTAGTTTTCCAACCTGTGCCTTGATCGGTGCCGGCACCATAAAGCTCGCCCAAGCCGGAATTGGCAACGGCGGCAATGGCATTTGCCGCCGCCGCGACATAGTCCTTATTAAACGTTTCAGGATGGTCAACCACTTGTTTTTTAATTTTGCCGGTATTCCAACCCAAAAACGAATAGGCCGATTGCCGGAACCGTATCTGTTCTTCAATAGGCCCTGCGAATGCGGCTGTCGTTGTTGTTACAAGAATAATGGCTAAGGCAAGTTTGTTTTTCATGATGTCAATTCCTTCAATAGTTAAAAAATAGTATTGTTTTAAAAGCCTGGCGTAGCAACCGTTACCTGGGCGCTTTCAACAGGCTTGATTATTTCCACGCCACCCCAAACACCCAGCACTACTGCACCTGACATAATGAGGGCAGCAAGAAAACGTGCGAGGCCACCGCCTGTCACTGTGGTTGCCAAAGCGTTGGGGACTGCTTTTTTGCCTGTCAGCATGGGGGTCACCAGATTGGTCTTTTTTATCCAACGGTAAAAGGCTATGGCTGTCAGATGCACCACCAGCAACACCACCAGCATGTCGAATGCCTGTGAGTGTAAGCCACTTAAGGCATCTTTTAAGGACTCATCATCCAGTAACGGGTAAAAAGGCCCTGCAAAGGCAATATCGTCACTGGCGAACAAGCCTGTCCCCACCAATAGCGACAGGTCGGCCAGTAATGCAAAGACTGCC
>JACXTQ010000207.1 GCA_016919605.1 Methylovulum sp. | reverse complement strand
CTTTTATGGCGGGGTTGCCGCCTGCCCAAGGCTTTTGGGGATCAGCCCGCCGGTGACGTCCCGGCAAAAAGGGGAGGCTTCCGCCCATATGCCGGTAAAACAGGCTTTCATGACCTCCCGTGTTGTAGCTGTGCATTCAACCCGTCGCCGTTTGGTGGTTCCGGCCCGTTTCACGGCTGACTTGGGTCGCGTTTTTGCCTTGGCTGATTTCGTACAAAGCCAATAACCATTTCCGGGTACGGCGATGCCCGCTGCCCAGGGCATTGCAAAATTTCGGGGGATTAGCCCTATTTTTCATAGTGTACGGACAACATTTTTCTCAGGTTGGGTTTTAAAAAGCCAAGTACATTATCACAAACCAATACAATCCGCCCGCTTGGGCTTATTGGAAACTGTTGTTTTCGCTCTGGACGGGGTTTAATATAATAATCTAAAAAATCAGGATAATAAATACAAAAGTCTATGAAAGATGAATTTTATTTTGATGATGTCATTGGTAGATTAAAAAATGTATTAAATATCAATAATGACTATAAAATAGCAGAACGGTTAAATATGAAACCAACGACATTTAATGGTCGAAAAAAAGCAAATTCATTGCCATTTGCCGATATTCTAAGACTAGCAAATTCTGAAAATTTGGATTTTAATTGGCTGTTAACTGGAAAAGGAAATATGTTTCGAACAATGTCCGTAACAATAGATAGGGAGTTAGATAGCGAAAAAATTATGTCAATGCTGGAAAGTTTGAATGAAGACCAAAAATTGGAAGTTTTTTCGGTGATAAAAGAAAAAATGCGGATGAACGAACTTGAAAACTTGATGAAAGAGCTCTTAAAAAAATGATTTTACAAGTGCGTGTAGCTATTAGGATAGGTTAACGCGATGATAACGGTTAGGGAAACCGATGAAAACAAGCAAGGGGGAAAGCAAGCCGTTGGCTGTTGCATTGAACCTACAGTTAGGCTTATCTACTGCTGCGCGTGCGGCATGGATGTTGATGCCAGATTGACAGTGACCGCAAAATTTATCCGCATCGAGCCGATTTGCAAAGCCTGCCATTCTGGAACTGTGATACCTGAGACAACTTCGTTGGGTGTCACCGCAAGACCAAGGCACGCATGACCCCGCTGGGGTACATTCCGACGCCTGAGATCAAGAACGCCCGCAAACATATTCACGCCCTACTCGATTTTCTTTGGCGGTCAGGGCGAATTGGGCGTAACGTGTTGTATCAAGCGATTAGCGATAAAGTGGGCAGGGAGTACCACACAGCCAAGATTCGCAGTATTGAAAGGCGTGTACAGTGTACCTCATTGTGCATAAATTGAGTAAAAATTTAGGGTAGTTGACGCTGTAAACTAGCCAAAGCGGTTATCAGACAAAAGGTGCTTATCAGTTAGTCCGCCGAAACACCCATTGTTTTCAAAAATTGTTAGTTCAAATTGACTATTCGGTTTTAGACTATGCTTTTCATGATCTAATTTTGGAAAAAACTTATTAAATCGCCGATTATATTCTTCATCGGTCAGCTCTTGGGCATTTTCAACATCATTGCTTTTAGAGCGGTTATGAAGAAATCCTACCAGAAAATGGTATGGCTTAGAAAAAATTGACCCCATTTTCTTTCCAGTTGCATTGAAAGATTCAGCGATATAAGTGATTATAAAAAAAATCGATTCCATAATATCCTCCTATTTTTTAATGTCGGGCAACTCATCGAAAGGTTCGCGTTTCTGTGGTTTGCTGGCAGGCTTGTTTTCGGGGCCGCCACCAACAACGTCTCTCAGATAGGCTTCGGCGTCGAACACGGCACCGCCAATGGCCTTTCCGAGGTTATCCAAAGACCTGCCGCCTGCAACAACTGTATTATCATAAAGGGCACCGCCTTCATTTTTCACGGCACCTCCCATCAAATGGGAGGTGTCTTGACCATCCTTGATTAAGGGGCCAGCTTTAATCCGGCGTTCAATTTCATCCGGGTCGCCAAGATTCCCGCCGTTAAGGATACCATTGACCGACTGTTTGGCGTTAGCATTACTGCCGCCTGAAATGTCCATTGGGTGGGTGTTGGTTCCGGTCGCCTTTCCGTTAGGCTCGCTTTGCGGGGCCGAACGTGGCATAACGTTAGCCGCAGTCGTTCCGGTTGACGCTTGCCCCCTAGCCCGATCCGCAAAATTGTCGGCCTGTTGTTGTCCAAGTATATCGTCAGGTGTTTTGGCATCCTTCTTATAGTCGTCCGCGTCGGAAACGCCTATATCGAGCCTATTCCCTGTAGGTTGGAAGGTCGAGGAGGCTATATGGAAAGCGTGCTGCGGGTCTATTTCATCCAGCGCCAAGAACCGCCGCATGGCCTCATACTCTTTTGATGTCCTGGGTATTTGGGCGGCTCCGGCATCAAGCTGCTTTGCCGCATCCTTCTTAGCGTCTTGCCAATTGGCCTTCTCCTTGTCTGTGCCGTACATTGTAATATCACGTTCAACATTTGCAAGGTCTGCATTTACGCCCGTCTGAACCAAACGCCGGGCAAGCTCGCTGTGTTTGAGTGTCAGATTTTGTCCGGAGGTTTGGCTATCCGTCACCGACTCTTGATAGGCCTGTTGGGCCTGATCGACACGCGCCAATTGGGTCATATAATTTTCGCCCTTGACCTTCATATCCTGGGAAGAAAACATGCTTTGGTCGGAATGCGCTTTGGCATAGTCGTGTGCTGACCGTGTTTCGTTGGCGTTGGCGTATTCGCTGCGCCACGTCTTATCCATTTCTGATGAAATATCATTTTTTCGTTCTGCTGAAATCCCTGAATCAGAATCTAGACCTAGCTTACCATCTAATCTAAGGGCACTAAATACCCCTGCCGATGCCCCAAGCGCCAATTGGGTGCTGGCACTGGCTGCTAT
>JACXTQ010000206.1 GCA_016919605.1 Methylovulum sp. | reverse complement strand
CGTTTTGCCAATGTCATGCTGGAACCGTTATGGAACCGCAATTACATCGACCATATTCAAATCACCCATTCGGAAAGCATCGGTATAGACAGCCGTGGCGATTATTATGACAGCGCCGGGGCGTTGCGCGATATGTTGCAAAGCCATTTGCTGCAATTGCTGACGCTGGTGACGATGGAGCCGCCGGTGTCGATGGAGGCCGAATCTTTGCGGGATGAAAAGGTTAAGGTGTTAAAATCGATACGCCCTATCCCCAAGGAAGCCGTCCATGCCCAAGCTTTCCGTGGCCAATATGCCAAGGGCATGATTAACGACGAAAAGGTCAAGGGTTATTTGGATGAGGTCAATATCCCACCGGGCAGCACCACCGAGACGTATGCGTCAATGAAGCTGTATATCGACAATTGGCGCTGGCGGGGCGTGCCGTTTTATATGCGTACCGGCAAACGCATGGCGAAAGCGCAATCAACCATCTCGATTTGTTTTCGCCATCCGCCCTTACAGTTTTTCCGTGACACCAACGTGCATTGCATGAACCCTAATTGGGTGCTGTTAGGCATACAGCCGGAAGAATGTATCCGCATTGAAATGACCGTGAAAGAGCCGGGCTTGGAAATGAGCACCCGCACCAGTAGTTTGGATGCCAGTTTCCGTAACGAAAATGAAAAAGCGGTCGATGCTTACGAAGATTTGTTGCTGGATGTGATGAAAGGCGACCGTTCCTTGTTTTTGCGCTTTGACGAGGTTGAATATGCTTGGCGTATTGTTGACCCGATCTTGCAAACCTGGGCGGTTGAGCGCGATTATATCGCCACTTACCCCGCCGGCTCGTGGGGGCCTGAAGACAGCCGCTTATTTGATAAAGAAAGCCAATCCTGGCGTAGTTCCTTAACACCGGAGTGTAAATAAATGCAAGAAAATAGCCGCTGGCATCCCTTGGCGACCGCTGACGAAGTCGCCGCCGTTGCCTGCCAACATATCCTTAAGTCCGCCCAGCAAGCCATTGCCGAGCGCGGCACGTTTAAGTTAGTGCTGGCAGGTGGCACAACCCCTGAAAAAGTGTATCGTTTGCTGGCCAAAACCGCTACCGATTGGAGCAAGTGGGTGATTTATTACGGTGATGAGCGTTGCTTGCCTGCCGACCATGCCGACCGCAACAGCATGATCGCCCAGCAAACCTTGCTGGATCATGTGCCGATTCCGGCGGAACAGATATTTACTTTACAGGCCGAACTCGGTGGCGAAGCCGCCGCCGAACAGTACCGCCCGATTGTTGCCGCCGCCCTGCCTTTTGATATGGTGTTGTTAGGCCTAGGTGAAGACGGGCATACCGCCAGCCTGTTCCCAGGCCATGTCCATGACCCGGACGAGTTGGTTCATGCCGTGTATAATTCGCCTAAACCGCCACCTAAACGGGTTTCCATCAGCGCGAAAGCGTTAAGCGACACCCACGAATTGCTGTTTTTGGTGACTGGCGCGAACAAGCGCGAAATAGTCAAGGCTTGGCGCTCAGGTGCGGATTTGCCGGTTGCCACGATACAGCCGGAAGCGACTTTGGACGTTTATATTGATAGCGACGCTTATCAGGTCTAGCGTTTAATGTGGGTAGCCCGCTGTTTGGCCGCCCACTATAAAGCCCTAAAGCCTAATGGACTAGGCTTGCCATCACATTAATCGATAAGCCGATGATGGATACATTAAATAAAAAGCTTAACAGCGACTGCGCCAGCACCGCTTTGCGCATGGCATGCCCCGTCACCGCAATATCGGCAGTTTGTGCCGCCACGGCAATAGTAAACGCAAAGTATAAAAAATCCCAATAATCAGGGTGTTGCCCGTCACCAGGGAATTGTAGGGGACGCTGTTGCGCGGGTGCCGAATAATACATCCGCGAATAATGGAAGGTAAACAATACCCCGACAAAAAGCCACGCGCCTACTATGGTCAAGCCCGTTAATAGGTAATGAAATAACGGGGAGCTACCTGTCAAATCCGCACGGGATAATTCCAGCACAATCGCCACCAGGCTTGCGACGGTCGCCAGCGAAAACAACGCCAAAATCGTCGCCCCATGCTCATCTTCCTGATTGGCGATTTTAATGACCTGTGCAGGGCTTGCGCGTAACATCAACCAACCCATCAGCAGCAAATAAGACCACACCAAACTATTCCAAGCTACCAATAGTTGAGTGACCCAGCGCCACTGTTGGGGCAGCAGGAAGGCTGAGCTTATGCCCAAGAGTACGGCGATCAACAGGCGTGGGTGGGGGTGGCTATTGAAAAAGCGGATGATGGCCATGAACGACCTGAGAAAGAGCTGTAATTTGCCTTAACTAAGGCGGTTAAACCAGAATCCTTTGAAAGAGGTGGTTTGGTAAGGCTTGGTGATGCGCAAGCAAGCGTATCGTTTTGGGTGAAGCGAGGGGAGGGGGTAGGGCAGGGCTGTGACCCGAAACAATTCGGGTCACAGTCAACAGGCTTTAGACGATTGTCACTTCTTCAGCTTGTGGGCCTTTTTGGCCTTGAGTCACTTTAAATTGGACTTTTTGGCCTTCGTCCAGAGACTTGAAGCCTGAGCTGTTGATGTTACGGAAATGGACGAATACGTCAGGGCCGTTTTCTTGTTGGATGAAACCGAAACCTTTTTCTGCGTTAAACCACTTAACTGTACCTGTAGTCATGTTTGTATCCTGAAAATAAAAAATTTGAAAATAAATGAAGCCGTGTTACGGGCTGATGGCGCAAGGAAATTTGAGAATTACGGATGATAAACAGGACGAGCAATACAGAAAAAACTTCGTAGAGAATAAGCATAACGGTAAATCAATTTCAAGCTGTGGTCAGGATATAGCCAAGCTTGGCTAAAGTCAACAAATACTATTGATAAGTATTTTTTAAATCCATTTTATTTGCACATTTTATACTGATAATAAAGCAAACAACGAGGGAAACTGGGTGTTTAAGTCCATACGGGTGAAGTTATTTGTGACATTGTTACTGACAACTATTTTGGTTGTCGCTGGCATGTACTGTTTTATGTTGGTGTCGTTCGAGCGTGGCTTTACCAGTTTTGTGGAATCACGCCAGAAAAAGCATATCGATAATTTGCTGGCGAGCTTGAGCGAGTATTATGCCGGCCATCAGGAATGGCAAACCTTATCTAACGATAAGGCAAAGTGGGTGACTATGGTCTGGCAAGTCAATGACCACCGCCACCCGCAGCATCAGCCGCCTTGGATTACGGAAGCCTTGGCAACACAAGATAATGTCTGGCCGCCCAAGCCACCCGAAGAATATGAGCGCCATCGCCCTGAAGGGCATCCTGACGGCTCACCGGAGCCGTTTGGTGATCATCCGCCACCCCCGCCGCCTGAAGACGATAAGTTTAGGCCGCACCTCATCCCCTTGGAAATGCGCATCATGCTGCTTAATGCCGATAAGGGGCTTATTTTTGGACGTGCGGAGTCGGTTGGGCAATTGGAGTTGACCCCTATCCGTTATGCCGGGCAAACCGTTGGTTTTTTGGGGCTGTTGCCAGGGCCGCCGTTAAAGCAAATCGCCGACATTAAATTTATGGAACAACAAGCGAACGAGTTGGTTTGGATTGCCTTGTCGATGATCTTGCTGTCCGCCGGTTTGGCGCTGTTGATCGCCTACGTTTTGGGCAGGCCGCTCAAATGTATCACCGCCGCCTCCAAGGCCTTGGCGATAGGCGAATATGGCACCCGCTTGCCGGTGGACAGCAATGATGAGCTGGGGCAACTGGCCCGCGATTTTAACGATTTGGCGGCGGCGTTGGCGCAAGCCGAGCAAACCCGCCAGCGCTGGGTCGCTGATATTTCCCATGAGTTACGCACCCCGTTGTCGGTATTGCGTGGCGAATTGGAAGCGTTGCAAGACGGTGTCCGCCCGCTCAGCCAAGCGGCGGTGGATTCTTTATACGGTGATGTGATGCGCTTAAGCCGTCTTGCCGAAGACTTATACCAGTTGTCCTTGTCCGATCAAGGGGCGTTAAGTTACCGCAAAATAGAGGTCGATCCTGTGGGGGTGTTGTGTTACGACCTCAGTGTCCTGGCCACGGAATATCAGCGCAAAGCCATCGCCGTGACCTTGGACAACGCCTTAGGCAAGCCGTTGTTTGTCCATGCCGACTCTGACCGCTTGTCACAACTGTACCGGAACTTATTGAACAACACCTTGCATTACACTGACAGTGGCGGCCAGTTGCAAATTACCATCACCCGACACAAAGACCAGATGGTGATGGAGTTTGCCGACAGCGCCCCGGGTATCCCTGAAGAGGCGTTGCCAAAGCTGTTTGACCGCTTTTACCGCGTGGACAGTTCGCGCAACCGCAGCCTCGGCGGTGCCGGTTTGGGGCTGGCGATTTGCCGTAATATTGTCCAAGCACACCATGGCGACATTGTCGCCTTAAATTCCGCCTTAGGCGGGCTTAACATCCGTATCACCCTACCCCTTTCAATATGAAGCCTGATATGACCACAAAAAAACATATTTTGATCGTCGAAGATGAAGTAAAGCTTGCGAGGGTTCTTGAAGATTATTTGCACTCGGCTGGTTTTAACGCCCATTGGTTGGCTAACGGCTTGGATGTCAAGCCTTGGTTCAAAGAGCATCCGGTTGATTTGATCTTGCTCGATTTGATGTTACCAGGTGCCAGTGGCCTGGATGTCACTAAAGAATTGCGCAAATTCAGTAACGTGCCGATTATTATGATTACTGCAAGGGTGGAGGAGATTGACCGGTTGCTGGGGCTGGAGTTGGGAGCGGACGATTATGTCTGTAAGCCGTTCAGCCCGCGTGAAGTGGTCGCCCGGGTCAAGGCCGTCCTGCGCCGCACCCAAGGCGATGCCGAAACGGCAATGGAGGCTCCAGCGGCATTGGCACTGGATGCGCACAGTTTCCGCGTCACCGCCAGCGGCAGACAAGTGACCTTGACCGCGGTTGAGTTCCAATTGCTGCATGTCCTGTACCAACAGCCCAGCCGGATTTTTTCCAGGGTGCAGCTGATTGATAAGATCTACCACGACCACCGCGTCGTCTCCGACCGCACCATCGACAGCCACATCAAAAAATTGCGCAAAAAACTGACCGATTTGCTGCCGGAGATTGAATTGATCCACTCGGTCTACGGGGCGGGCTACCGTTATGCGCCACAGACTAGGACGCTTGAGGAAGCGTT
>JACXTQ010000205.1 GCA_016919605.1 Methylovulum sp. | reverse complement strand
TTTTGCTCCCGCCAGTTTTGTTGGCGACTATGCTTGGTTTGTGCTATTTCAATATCGGGTAAGTTTTCGGCCAGCTGTTCTACGGTTTTATGGTGAGTCAACGCCTTAATGATGAGCGGTAAGGGTTCCGGCCAAATTTCCAAAAAATCTTGTTCTAAGCCATCCATAATAGGGAACGCCAAATGCTCTTCAGGCGGGGCAAAGATGGCGTTGACACCTGTTTTATTGCCTCTGGCATCGACACGGTACCAGCCGTATTGTTGGAGATATAGGGCATTTAAACCGTGCAGGCAATAAGGTGCGCCACCGTTACCAACGCTAAGGCGTTGGTAACAAAGCCCCGCCGGAATGCCATTGGCCCTTAATAAAGCCGCCAACAAATGGCTTTTCGCGTAACAATAGCCCGTGCCGTGGCTTAAAACCTCGGAGGCCTTACAGGTGAGAGGATTCATCCGGTAATCCCAACTGTGCTTGATACTGTCGCGGACAAACTCGAAACACTGTTTCGCTATTTCCGTATCGGACTGGCATCCGGTCGCCAATTTGGCTGCCGTTGCTTTTACTAAAGGATGTTGCCAATCAATATAATCACTCGTGTCAAGATAAGCGTGTAAATGTGTCTGCAAGGCGATTCCTTTGTAAAGATAGGCGCAGGATAGATAATGCGCCTATTTTATGATAATTAGCCAACCCCCGCATAATGCTTGCCAAAAACCAGCCCATCACGTATTCCGGCTATATCTTGCCCCTGTTCCAATAGCTCTTGATACCACGAGCCAGCGGCGGTGTCGCCATATAGCACCGCACCTACCAGTTTATCGGCCTTAATCACCAGTTTTTTGTAAATGCCCAGGGCGGAGTCAGTGAAATGAATGGTTTCACTGTGGGTGTCACCGATAAAATCACCGACCGAAAATAGGTTGATACCGGTCACTTTCAGCTTGGTGGCGGTAGGCAGGGTGATATACTGCGCGACCCCATGAGCACCTAGATGGTTGGCGCACACTTTGGCCTGTTCAAACAACGGCGCGACTAAGCCAAAGGTGTCGCCACGATGCTGGATACATTCACCGACCGCATAAATGCTGGGGTCGTAGCTTTGCAGGGTGTCATTAACAACTATACCCCGCTCACAGTACAGGCCAGATTGTTGTGCCAGGGCGATATTAGGGCGCACCCCCACCGCCATGACAAACAGATCACAGTCAAGGACGCTGCCATCGGCAAAGCTTACGGCGCGGATGTGGCCTTGCCCGTCGTCCAGTAAGGCTTGGGTTTGGGCGGCCATTTTGAAATGGATACCACGCCCTGCCAAGGCCGCTTGCAACAGTTTCGCCGCCGGTTTGTCTAGTTGCCGGTTCAACAGCACTTCGTTGTTATGGATAACGGTCACGTCCATGCCCTGTTGCACCAAGCCGTTGGCGGCTTCTAAACCTAATAGGCCGCCACCTAAGACCACGGCTTTGCGGTGGCTGCGGCTATAGGCGAGCATGGTTTCGACATCGACAATATCACGAAAACTGACCACACCCGCCAAATCATGGCCAGGCAGGGCGGGTTTGACGGCGGTTGAGCCGGTGGCGATCAACAGGCGGTCATAGTGGGCGATGGTACCATCTTGGGCATGGACTTGTTTTCTGGCGCGGTCGATGCGCACCACGGTTTTGGTTGCGCCGGCATGGAGGCGGATACCATTATCGGTATACCATTGGCGGTCATTAATGACAATGTCGCCGATCTTTTTTTCTCCGCACAGCACCGAAGACAGCAATATGCGGTTGTAATTGCCGTAAGGTTCGGCTCCGAAGACGGTGATCTCATAGTTGTCAGGTTTGGCGGTCAGCAATTCTTCCACCGTCCGCATTCCCGCCATGCCGTTGCCGATTACGACCAAGCGTTTTTTCATGTCTGTTCCTTGTTTAACAATATGTCCCGCGCAGGGAGGAGGGCAGAGCCATCAAGGCAAATCAGGGATGGTCATCAGCCCTTTTGCTACCAGTACCGCTTCGCCACCCACCCGAATCGTCAGGCTATCTTGGCCTTTATGATCCATTTCCAAGTTCAGCAGGCTACGCCGATGCTTGTCTTCGCCACGATCCACGGAAAGGGTGTATGTGCCTTTCTGCATGAAATCAAACGAACACAGATAAGACGCAAATGCCGGGATGGCACTGCCTACAGGCGGGTCTTCGTGGATGCCGATACGCGAACCCAATAAGCGGGTGTGGAAATTGGCATCTAAATGCAAGGTTTTCGGCGAGAACAGCAAAATTTCTTGGGCGGCGGTTTGCGGGGCGCTCGACTGGCTCCAGGCTTTATAGTTAAAGCGGGCTTTCCTGACCGTTTCATAATTGAACACGGGCACGATCAGATACGGAAATCCGCAGGACACCAGCCGTGCCGAGTATTTTTTGGTGTCAAAATCACTGGGCTGTAATGACAAAAAGCTGGCCAGCTCATCAATGGGCGGGGCGAAGCGGTCAACAATCGGTGACACCTTGCGGGTAAACTGCACCAGCGTCGGCTTGCCGTCTTGCACGGAAATATTTACGTTGATAGCACCTGCATTTTGCTCAAACACCACCGGCGTAACTGAACCGGACAGTTCAATTTCGCCAATGCTGGCCAGTACATAAGCGGTGGCGATAATCGGGTGTCCGGCAAAATCAATTTCCCGTTGCGGCGAAAACACCCGCATCACCCGCCTGCCGGTGCGTTTGTCATGCTTTTTGACGAATACGGTTTCCGACAGGTTCAGTTCGCTGGCAACTTTTTGCATCTGTTGCCGGGTCAACGCTTCGGCATAGGGAAATACGGCGATTTGCGCCCCGCTAAAAATTTGCCGGGTAAACACATCGGCGATGTAGTAGTTATAGTCGCTCATGGCTACTCCGGCATACCGACATAAACCCGCGCATTGTCCACCCGAACCGGATACACAGGAATATGCACCCCGCCATCTTCCAAGCATACGCCAGTTTTGAGATTAAAATGGTGTTTGTATAAAGGCGAGGCTACCATTGGCTGCCCGTCCAAATCGCCGATCAGGCCGCGTGCTAGTACGTTGGCTTGCCCGAACGGGTCAAAGTTATGCACCGCGTACACCGACTCGGTGGCGGTCATATAAAAAAGGGCGATTTGCTGGCCTTGCACCAGGGCGCACACGCCAGAATCCGGTTGCAAATCAGCCGCCGCACAGATGTCAAACCAAACCATCACGCCACCTCCAGCATTTTAAAGTGTTTACGTTCTTCGCCGTTGGCAGGGCGAATTTGTCCACGTTCCTCAACAAACACCACATTGTCATCAGCTTGGTCGCTGTTGATAAAGTGCCGGAAGCGTTTCAGTTTGTTTTCATCTTCAATAGTGGTTTTCCATTCACATTGGTAAGTATCGACGACATGCGCCATTTGTTGCTCCAGTTCAGCGCACAGGCCAAGCTTGTCATCAATGACCACCGATTTTAAATACGCCAAGCCGCCTTCCATGTTTTCCATCCATACCGAAGTGCGTTGCAAACGGTCGGCGGTGCGCACATAAAAAATCAAGAAGCGGTCGATATATTGGATTAAAGTTTGCCTATCCAAGCCAGTGGCGAACAAATCGGCATGGCGGGGCTTCATGCCGCCGTTGCCGCAGACATACAGGCTCCAACCGTTTTCGGTGGCGATCACGCCGACATCTTTGCCTTGGGCTTCCGCACATTCGCGGGTGCAGCCGGATACGGCAAACTTGATTTTGTGTGGTGAGCGCAAACCCTTGTAACGGTTTTCCAGTTCAATCGCCAAGCCGACACTGTCATCCACGCCATAACGGCACCATGTGCTGCCGACACAGGATTTCACCGTGCGCAGGGATTTGCCGTAAGCATGGCCGGATTCAAAACCGGCATCAACCAGTTCTTTCCAGATGGTCGGCAGTTGTTCGACCCTGGCTCCGAACAAGTCCACGCGCTGGCCGCCAGTGATTTTGGTGTACAGCTTATATTTTTTGCCGACTTGCCCCAGCACAATCAGCATATCGGGGCTGATTTCACCGCCTGGAATGCGGGGTACGACCGAGTAAGTGCCGTCTTTTTGCATATTGGCCAGAAAGGTGTCATTGGTGTCCTGCAAGCTCAGATGTTCAGTTTTCAGGACATAATCGTTCCAGTACGAGGCCAAGATAGAGGCAACCGCCGGTTTGCAAATTTCACAGCCCGCACCTTTGCCGTGCTTGGCGAGCAACTCCCCGAAGGTTTTAACGCCTTCGACCATAATCACGTTATACAAATCCTGGCGCGTATAGGCGAAATGCTCACATAAGTCGGTGTTGACCTCATAACCTTGTTTGGCCAATTCACAGTTCAGCACCGACTTTAATAGAGGTACGCACCCACCACAGCCCGTTCCGGCCTTGGTTTCGGCTTTCAAGGCGTTGACGGTGGTGCAGCCAGCGGCAATCGCCGAGCAAATGGCACCTTTGCTAACTTCATAACATGAGCAGATTTGCGCCGAAGTGGGCAGGGCATCGGGGCCTAAGCCGGGGGCGGCCTCATCGTCGCGGCGTGGCAAGATTAAGGCATCGGGGTTTTCCGGCAATTCGATGCCATTTTGGCAATACTGCAACAGCGTACCGTATTCGGTGGCATCACCGACCAGCACCGCCCCTAACAGGCGTTTTTTGTCCTCACTGACAACCAGCCGCTTATATACTTCGCTGGCCCCGTTTTGGTAGGTAAACACCATTGCCCCTTGGGTTTTGGCATGGGCATCACCGATACTGGCGACATCCACGCCCATTAGTTTCAGCTTGGTGCTCATATCCGCACCCGTGAAACTGCCCGCAGTGCCAGTCAAATCGGCAATGACCGTCCGCGCCATTGCGTAACCTGGGGCTACCAGCCCAAAAATCATACCGTTCCATAAAGCGCATTCCCCAATGGCATAAATGTCAGGGTCGGAAGTTTTACATTGGTTATCAATGACAATACCGCCGCGTTGGCCTAGCTCCAAACCACAACTGCGGGCCAAGTCATCACGCGGGCGAATCCCCGCCGAAAACAGCACCACATCCGTCTCCAGCTCTTCGCCGTCGGCAAAACACATTTTATTGACACACGTCTCACCGTCCGTAATCTGGCTGGTGTTTTTGCCGGTATGCACCGTAACCCCTAGGGCTTCGATTTTGCGCCGCAACATGGCTCCGCCCGCTTCATCAATTTGCACTGCCATCAGACGTGGGGCAAATTCCACCACATGCGTTTCCAAGCCTAAGTCTTTTAAGGCTTTGGCGGCTTCCAAACCCAACAACCCCCCGCCGACCACTGTGCCGATCTTACCGGTCTTGGCTGCGACGGTCATGGCTTCTAAGTCTTCAATGGTGCGGTAAACCAAGCAATTCTTACGGTCATGGCCAGGGACGGGGGGAACAAATGGATAAGAGCCTGTTGCCAATACCAGTTTGTCATAACGGATGCTTACGCCCTTGGCGGAAGTGACTATTTTTTGGTCACGGTCAATGCTCGCAGCGCGGTCGCCCAGATGCAGGGTGATGCCGTGGGTGGCAAAAAAACCTTCAGGAACCAGCGACAAGTCCTCGGCGGTTTTGCCTGCGAAAAATTCGGACAAATGTACACGGTCATAAGCAGGTCTGGGTTCTTCGCAAAAAGTCACGATGTCGTATTGGTCTTTTTCAGGGCTTGCCACCAGCCCCGCCAGAAAATGTTGGCCGACCATGCCGTTACCAATGACCACTAATGTTTGTTTCATAACAACCTCTACAGGTTTTTAGGCAAAAAAAAAGGTGTCTTCGCACACAAGCTTAGGCTTATGTGCGAAAGACACCTTTGTCTGGTCAGTTCAACTTCGAACTGTAATTGTTTACTCCTGCTTTGGAGCTTGAATAATTATAGGCAATTCCTATGCCTAATTTTACTTGTCAGGTTGTTCAGAATAAGCGAATCACCATAAAATAAATAATTTTATGTTTATTATCAGTAATATATTGATTATTAATCTTAATTTATGGAAGTTTCGCCAGTGCATGAGAGCTTGGCAAGTGTAGACGGCAGTTTTGGGGATGGGTGGATTTTGCATTATTCTGGTGCAAAAAATTCTATTTTAGTGCGGGGAGGGGCAGGGGCAGGCTTGGCTTGGTGGGGAGAATTACAAAAACGCTGGGCAATAAAAAGCCCGCATAAAGCGGGCGTATTGAGTCTTTATTATTGTTATTATTGGTTAAAAAATTTAACCTAACCCAATGAAATTGACTGATTTTTATTATTGTTATGTTGAGCCTTGCGGCTCCTCCTCCCCCTTCTTAGCCAGCTTTTTAGCTGGTCTAACTCTCTAAAAGGTGAGCTATTGTATCCTTAGCAAAACCACCCTGTCTATAAAAAGGAAACAGTTCTTTTATAAAAAAGGTGTCATAAAAAAAAATCCTAATAAATAGAATTTGTTAGCGAGTCGATAAAATTAAAATCTTTAAAAAAAGTCGGCAAAGGCTGCGTTTTGTTAAGCTTGTGTTCAGGTAACTTAAAAATGAGCTATCTTTCCGCTAGGGCTTAACAAGGATTTAACCGCATAAGATAGCAGAAATAGGCACTTTTGTCGTATGGTTTTTAGTGTCTGCAACATTTGCCAGAAACCTATCGGTTACGGTGGGCTTCCAGCTCTTGGGTAAGAAAAAAGTTTAGCCTTTCCGCCAAAATGGCTGACAATTGTTCGGTCAGGCCTTTGGATTTTTGCGCCAGCCGGATTTGTAAGACGGCCTCCCGGATTTGTCCGGTCGCATAATAATATTCTGCCAGATAGCGGTGCGATTCGGCGGGCTGTTTAAGTGTGCTGTACACTTGCGCAAGCAGTTCCCAATAAATCGGCAATTTTTGGGTGTCGGGATTGAGTAGAGTCAGCTTGTCTTTGGCTTGTTCGGGTTTGCCGACTTTAATCAGGGCGTTAATATAGTCCAGTTGGACGGTTTCATTTTCGGGGTATTGATCAGCTAATTGCTTATAGCGGCCTACGGCGGTGCTGAAGTCACGCGCATCCAACGCCGTCCGCGCCAATGCCGATATGTATTGCATCTGGTTGGGATAAGTTTTGTGCAAGTCTTGGAAGATGGTTTCCGCTTCTTTAAACTTTTGCAATTTCAGGGTGATCAAACCTAAACCATAACGAGCTACCAAACGTTGTTCATCGGTGCCTTGATTGAGGTGGATCTGAAAATATTTCAGCGTCTCGGGATCATCAACCGAAGTGAGGGCTCTGACTTTGGCTTTAGTCAATTGATAGGCCAGCGAATCGGGATATTGTTTGTACGGATAGGTTTCGGCGCGTCCTCGGGTGTCGGAAATCCGTGAAGACGTGACTGGGTGGGTGCGTAAAAATTCTGGCACGTTCTGCCCATAAAAACGGGTGGACTGTTGCAGGCGTTCAAAAAAGGTTGGCATGCTGCGCGGGTCAAAATCCGCCCCCGCCAAAGTTTGCATCCCCACACGATCCGCTTCGGCCTCGTGTTCGCGGGTAAAATTGATCTGGAACTGGACGCTGCCCGCCTGGATGCCGACAATGGCCGCTTGTGCCGCCGCCGCCGATTGGGTGCCCAATAAAATCGCCGCCAGCGTTGCCGCCATCGTCGGAATGGACAGGCGGCTGGCCGCCTCCGCGCTACGGTATAAATGCCGTTGGGTGACGTGGCCAATTTCGTGGCCGATGACCGAGGCCAGTTCGCTTTCGGCTTCGCTCATTAAAATCAGCCCCGAATTGACCCCGATATAACCGCCTGGCCCTGCAAACGCATTGATGTCGTTTTCCATGACCACGAAAAAATAAAACGGATACGAGGGCGCGTCACTGTGCGCTACCAGCCGATGCCCCAAGGTTTGGATATATTGCTGGATTTCTGCGTCTTGGCTGATGGTGATTTGTGAATGTAGGCTACGGAAAAAAGCGTCGCCCAATTCCGTTTCTTCTTCGGCGGTGATTAAAGTACCAGAAGAATCGCCTAAATCCGGTAGGTCTATTTTATGGGTTTCAAGGGCTTGTTGGGTGCTTGGAAACAGAGCCAAACTTAATGCCAAAACGAGTGGGGTAAGTTTAAA
>JACXTQ010000204.1 GCA_016919605.1 Methylovulum sp. | reverse complement strand
TTTACCTTTTATGCGGCCAATTATCCACAATACGAATTGGTCATCGATAATAAATTGGCCATGCAAAAAGGTGTTTCCATCAACAAAGCTATGGATAACTTGGACATCATGATCGGTAGTACTTACGAGCAGGGCTTTATTCGCTTCAATAACTTTTTTAAAGTTTATGCCCAAGCCCTGCCCGAATTTCGGCGCTTCCCTTCTGATGTGTTGAATTATTATGTGAAAAATGAATCGGGCGAGATGGTACCGTATTCCGCATTCATGACCATGCAGAAAAAGCAAGGCCCTAACGAAATCACCCGTTATAACCTCTACAATTCTGCCGCTATCCGCGCCATGCCGGCCGCCGGTTATACCAGTGGCGATGCTATCAAGGCCGTCCAAGAAGTTGCAGCGGCAACGTTGCCACAAGGTTTTGACATTGCTTGGGAAGGCTTATCTTTTGACGAAGCCGCCCGAGGCAATGAAGCGTTGGTGATCTTCATAGTCGTTATCGTGTTTGTCTATTTGGTGTTAGCGGCACAGTACGAAAGCTTTGTTTTACCGTTAGCCGTGTTATTTTCGCTGCCCCCTGGTATTTTCGGTTCTTTCTTCTTACTGAAAGAGTTGGGGCTTGCCAACGATGTCTATGCGCAATTGGGGTTGGTCATGTTAATTGGCTTGCTCGGCAAAAACGCGGTATTGATTGTGGAGTTTGCGGTTCAGAAAAAAACCCAAGGCCTGTCCGTTAAAGAGGCCGCGATTGCCGGTGCAAAAGCGCGTTTTCGGCCTATTTTGATGACTTCCTTTGCGTTTATCGCGGGATTGATACCCTTGGCTATGGCAACCGGTGCGGGAGCGGTCGGTAACCGGACGATTGGCACGTCTTCTTTGGGTGGAATGCTGTTTGGTACCGTGTTTGGTGTCCTGCTGATTCCTGGGCTTTATTACATTTTTGCCAAAATGACAGAAGGCAAGACCTTAATTAAGGACGAAGACCTTAATCCGTTAACATAAACTTATCAATTCGGTACGCATGATGTCAAAGAGTAAAACGTTTCATGTTATGGCATCGGGCGTTGTGATACTGATGCTGCAAGCTTGCAGTATTCCAGAAATTATCAGCAAAAAGCCCGATGCCCATCTTCCCGGTAGTTTTAAGCCGGAGCTTTCGCAAAAAACCAATACGGCCACGGTGAAATGGCAGGAGTTTTTTGAAGATCCGAACCTAGTCAGCTTGATCGGCACGGCGGTCGCCAACAACAAAGAAGTGAATATCATGTTGCAACGCATTAGCGTTGCGCAAAATGAAATTCAAGCGCGGAAAGGGGAGTACTTGCCGTTTGTTAAGTTTGGTGCTGGGGCGGATGGGGAAAAAGTCGGTAAATATACCCGCAACGGTGCGGTGGAAGACAATCTTGATGTAACCAATGGTCAAGCGTTTCCTACGTTCTTAGGCAATTATCAGTTTGGGCTTTTCTCAACGTGGGAGTTGGACGTTTGGAAAAAGCTGAGAAATGCGACCAAGGTAGCGGCACTGGAGTATATGGCGACCAGTGAAGGCAAAAACTTTTTGGTGACTAACTTGGTCGCCGAAGTTGCGCATTCGTACTACGAGCTAATTGCCTTGGACAATCAGTTGAAGAACTTTGAGCAAAATATTGATATTCAAAAAAATGGTTTGGAGGTGGTAAAGCAATTGCAGTTATATGCAAGATCAACCACACTTGCAGTCAAACGTTACGAAGCGGAGGTGGCTAAAAACCAAAGCAGGATATATGAAATCAAGCAGCAGATTACTGTGACCGAAAATCGGATCAATTTCTTGCTAGGTAGAACGCCCCAAGCTATCCAGCGGACATCGGTGGGCTTTATGGATATTAATCCGAAAATGCTACAAGTGGGTATTCCGTCGCAATTGCTGCAAAATCGGCCCGATATTAGGCAAGCGGAGCTTGAACTTTCAGCGGCGGATTTGAATATCAAAGTGGCTAGAGCTAATTTTTACCCCTCCTTTGCTATGAAAGCCGGGCTTGGATTTGATGCGTTTGATCTTAAATATCTGATTAATACGCCTGAGTCATTAGCTGCCAGTATCGCCGGGGATATGGTGGCTCCATTGATAAATAAGAATGCCATCATAGCGGAATATAAAAACTCAAATGCTAGGCAGATTCAGGCGGCTTATGAGTACGAGCAGACCATTATAAAAGCTTATAATGAAGTGTCCAATCAACTTGCAAATATAGCTAATCTGGATAAGAACTATCAGCTTAAGAAATCGCAAGTAGATTTACTTGTCCAATCAATTGAAGTTTCAACGCAATTGTTTAAATCTGCCCGTGCGGATTATCTGGATGTGTTATTGACCCAAAGGGACGCTTTGGAAGCCAAAAAGGAGTTAATTGAAACCAAACAAAAGCAAATTATTGCCATGGTTGATCTTTATAAATCCCTCGGTGGCGGCTGGCAATAGTTGTCACTTTAGGTTAAAGGTAGGGTGGGGTTAAATTTCCGTTAGTCGAGTAATAAGGGTTATGGACTGTGTGCAAACGTGGCAAGGCGAGATTTTAATTCTTCAATTTCTGCTAACAACGGTGCGATTATGCCTTCAACTTCGGGGTTGCTATAACGTGGCGTGATGTGTTGCGGACAATTCCAATCATAAGCCTCGACTCGGATCAGTATGCCCCGCTCAACCCTACCACGGTAAGAAGGCACTTCCAATTGAGAAAGCAATTCAGGACTTTCATTTTCATGGACGATACGCACTTTCCCCCATACTTTTAAGCGCCTACGATTGGCATAATCCATTAAAATCAGGGCTATCTTGTTATTGGCGTTGAGATTGCCGACGCTCAGATACTGGACGTTACCCCGAAAATCGGCAAAACCTAAGGTGTGTCCATCCAGCACTTTTAAAAATCCTTTAGGGCCGCCGCGATGCTGTACATAAGGCCAGCCCGTTTCCGATACGGTGGCCTGATAAAAACTGTCCCGCTCGGCGATAAATTCGGCCTCCTCCGTAGTCAAAACATTACGTGCTTCTTCAGCTGTTTCAAAGCGCCGATTTTTTTCTCGGCTACCGTACAGGTTTTGTGCGGCTTTAACGCTAGGGGTGAAGGTAATTTCTGAAAATGCCATTGCCATAACTATACTCCTTAAAAAAATCGGTGCCGACCCAGCGGCACCGGATAGCTTGCCACGAATTTTAGGCGGTGATTGTCAATCCGACTTTAGGGAAATCAATGTCTACATGGCTGGCTTTGCCAATGATATTGGTGAAGATGTTCATTGCCACATGCGTGATAATTTCGACAATGTCGGCATCACTGAAACCGGCTTCGCGGACTTCGGTAATTTCGGCGGTGGTGACTTCGCCCATATTGTCCACTAAGGAGCGGGCAAACTTAACCGCCACGGCGGCTTTGGCATCTTGGCTAGTACCTGTGCGGTTGGCTTTAATTTCGGCGTTATCCAATCCGGCTTTACGGCCAATGGCGGTATGGGCGGACACACAATATTCACAGGCGTTTTGTTGCGCCACCGCCAAGGCAATGCGCTCACGGGTTGGTGCATCAAGGCTGCCTTCACCGGCAATGCTATGCAAGCCTAAGAAAGCCCGCAAGGCGGATGGTGAGTTGGCCAGTATTTTCAAAAAATTGGGTACGATACCTAATTTAGCTTGAATGGCATTGAATAAGGCCTGTTGTTCTGCATTGGCTGTTGCTGGAGTGACGGTGTTGATACGGCTCATAGTGATTTTCCTATACAATAGTAAATTTAAAGTGGTTGGTTGTTACCCAGTGTGCTTCGGGTGGACATACTGTATTAAATTTCACTGTAAAGAAGAATAGCCATGATTTACAATATATTATTGTTATTGGTGGAATAATGTATGGATAGATTGCATTTGATGACTGTTTTTGTCGCGGTCGCGGAAGAGCAAAGTTTTGCTGCCGGCGCACGTCGCTTAGTTATGTCACCACCGGCGGTAACACGGGCGATCGCCGCGTTGGAAGAACGGCTTAAAGTGCGGCTGTTTACCCGCACCACTCGCCATGTGCGGATGACGGAAGCTGGGCAGCGTTATCTTGAAGATGCCAAACGTATTATCGGCGAAGTTGACGAGGCTGATGAAGCGATAGCGGGGATTAATGGCGAACCCAAAGGTCATTTGGCGGTCACTGCTCCGATATTGTTCGGTAAGCTGTTTGTGATTCCGGGGATTGTCGATTATTTGCGGCGTTATCCGGGTATGGATGTCTCGGCAGTGTTTCTTGACCGTATCGTTAATATGCTGGAAGAAGGCTTGGATGTGGGGATCAGGATAGGTGAATTGCCCGACTCCAGCCTAAAAGCCATTAGGGTCGGCCATGTCCGGCGGGTAGTCTGCGCCTCACCCGCTTACCTTAGCCAGCATGGCATACCCGACCGGCCCGCAGATTTGGGCAAGCATGTTATTATTGCCGCCAACACGGTGTCTACTACCGTAGAATGGCGATTTAACGAAGGCCAAGCCATCAAAATCAAGCCACGCCTAAGCGTGACCAGTAATGATGCGGCGATTGCCACAGTGTTGGCGGATATGGGTGTGACTCGTTTGCTGTCTTATCAGATAGCCCCATATTTGGCTAGCGGACAATTGCAAACCCTGTTAGAAGCTTTTGAGCCTGAGCGTTTACCGATCAATGTCCTACACCGTGAAGGGCGTTATGCCTCAGCTAAAGTAAGAGCTTTTGTGGATTTGATCGTTGATAAACTCAGGTCGGAACCAGGATTTTGCTAAACGGATTAAACTTATCTGACAGATTACTCAAATTTTGTAACAAGTTGTCACACTATTTATTCCATAGATTGATCAAAATAGGCGCGTAACACATGTCAGCCAATGACCATAACCCAATGAAGAAAAAATTGCTGACCAGACGGGGGAAAAACCAAGCACCGTTACCCACGGCCAATAGTGACAGAAGCCATAAAAAAAATATGGTGACACTAAAAGAAAAAGGTGAAATTAACCTGCCTTCATCAAATGCCTTTAAATCCGACCAGCTTGATTTGTTCCAAACTTTTTTGTGTAACACGACCAATGAAAAAGACAAGCTTTCCAATACCATAGAGCTTTGGGACAGCATCCCCAAATTTTCCATATCCCAACAGGCCATGAACCTGCTCAGGACTAAGGAAGGGTTATTGCCGCGTCTTGAAAAAACCTTTGTTTACCGTGAAAAAGAGTACAAGATTAGGGTCACGCCCGCTATTATTGACAGCGACAATGATATAGAAAAAGCTTATTATCCCAGTGCCAACGAAGAACTGGTTGAGGATGCCTTAAGAAAGATAGCCTCCGAACAACAACGGGGTTTTTTTGATAAGCCAGAATTTAAAAGCGGCGTGGTTTTTTCCCTGCATCTGCTTAGAAGCGAGTTAAAAAAACGCGGGCATTCCCGTTCCTATTATGAAATCGTCAAAAGTCTCAATATTTTATCGGGAAGCCATATCGAAATTATGTTGCCTGATGGCAAAGGCTTTGCCAAAACCAACTATCTGCCGTCTTTGGCCGCCGTTTCCAAGCAACAATTAAAAGACGACCCTAAAGCTAAGTGGGTCGCACATTTTCATCCGTTAGTCACCCAAAGCATTGACTCGTTAAGTTTTAGGCAATTCAATTACCACCAGATGATGTCGCATAGCACCCAGCTGGCCCGTTGGGTGCACAAGAAACTATCGCATAACTACACTAATGCTTCCTACACCATCCCCTATCAGATATGGCTTTCAACGATCCGCAGGGATAGCGGTTTGTTAGAATATAAAAGGACTAATGATGCGGTAAGAAAATTTGAAGATGCCTTGCTGGAGCTTATCAATAACCATGCCTTGACGGCCTTTAGTAGGTCTGAAGATATCCGGGGGGAAAAAAATAAAATTCTCGACATCAAATATTCATTATCCCCGCACCCGGAATTTGTCAAAGATGTGAAAGCGGCGAACAAACGGCAAAAAGATTCCAAAGAAAAAGCCGAACACTTAGAATCTTAGGAGCTGTTGGCATTGATGACCACTCAGGCAATCTGAGTGGTTTGGCCGGTAAACCGTACAAAACTGTCTGACAGGACATGGGGCTTGGCTACCCAAGCAAAGCCCCATATAATTTCTCACCCAGCGCAAAATCTTCTTCCCAATCAATATCAAAACCATACGGGGCAGGGGTTTCAAACATCAATGGCTGGTGCCCGACACGGTCTTGAAGCTTGACCATTAAGGGCTTGGCAATGACAAACAAGGCACTGTTGACGAGAAATATTTTTTCCAAATCTTGGGTGCGCGGCCAACGTTTGACGGTGCTGTCGTGGCTAATCCACGCGCCCGACCGCAAGGCAAAAGTTTGGGCGACATCAACGGACATGAGGCTATCAGCGCTTTGGTATTCTAGGGCTTGGGTGTATGCGTAGAGGGCGGCATCATATAACGGTGCGTCAAACAACGGTGAAGTCACGTGTGTCCACGCAATGATGTCGGTTTCCACGGTCTTGCTTAAATAACCAATCAAGCCTTGCAGTGAATCATCAGCGGCATATTGGTCAGGGCGACGGTCAAGTAGTAATGGCTTATCCAGCGTGGAACGCACGGATTCAATATAGGCTGTGACTACGGGGTCATTGGTGCTGACCACTATCTCGTCAATAGCGGTCGCTGCCGCCAATTGTTGCAGCTTAAGCTCCAGTAAGCCGTGGTTAAAACCAGCGAAAGGGCGGGTATTTTTGTTGACCACACGCTGGCTTCCCAAGCGGCAAGGAATAATCGCGGTGACTTTAGATGTGTTCATTAAGATACCTTAGGGAAATGTTTGTTGTTAACGGGTTGCCATTACCTAATCATTTGGAAGCATTCGTGTTGCTATAGCGAAAGCTTTGGCAGTAGGGCGCATATTTCCGGCAAAATATTAATGACAGGCAGACCTGCTTGTTGGATGAGCGGCTCCATTTCCGCAGTGGCGGTCGAAAAATGGCGCATATAGACAAAATCGCACCAGTGATGGCGTTGCGCCGCTTCCAAATCGGCCTTAGCATCGCCGATAAATAACGCCCTCTCCCCTGCTGCGGGCGCTAAAGACGCTAAAATGTCAGTTTTGCTTTGCGGTGATCCGTATATGCCGGTGAAATAGCCTGTTAATGAGCGTTGCTGCATCACCCAGCGTAGTTCGGTTTGATCCGAACCGGAAGCGATATACACGGGTCCGAAAGCGGCCAGATGCGCCAAAGTTTCAAGACAGCCCGGCGTGAGCGGCGCATCTAAGTAAGCCGAGCGGACGACGGCCGCATAACGATCAAGCAATCCGTCGATTTCACCCGCTTCTGGCTCCCGTTCCAGAAAGTTAAAAAAGTCTTTAAATAGCACATAGCGCGAGCGGCCAAAGTTGCGGGCCTGATAGTCAGAGAAGCGGGCGACCACGCTCTTTGGATAAGCCGCCAAGGCAGTGCGGAAGGCGGCTATTTTCATAGTGTTGGAATCCAACACTACACCGTCACAATCTAATATGCTAAGGCTGGGCACGATCATGGTTTGCTCCTTAACAGGCTTGTACCATAGCATATAGCGACCGTACCGGAATTCGGTATAAGGTCGGTGCCAGGCTAACCAAGTGAGGAACGTTGGCAACAGCCAGATAATCGGCAATGGTGCTGGCGTTTTCATCATGTTTGGCATGGGAAGATTCGCCATCGTCCGCATAACCGTCAAAGCCAATCAGCATCACTTCATCGGCCCCACATTCGACCGCCGCCGTTAAGCCCAATTGCAGCGGGCTAGGTACGGACACGCCGGCAATGTCACTAATGGCAAATAATGAAGCCGGGTTGACTTCGCAAACCACACCGACAACGGGTACGCTACCCGAAAAACGCGGCGGTGGCGAAATAATCCAGCAGGCAATTTCTTGGGCTAAGGATTGCAAGTGTGGCTCAGAAATTTTCTGGATTTCATGACCGGACAAGGCAATGCAATGCCCTCGCAGATTTGTGAAATAGTCGGTGGATTTTAAGCTAGTATGTATAATCACCGTATCATTGAGGTCAAATTGACCGATAGTTGATGCCGCCCGCCGTGCACTCTCGCCACTACCGACCAAGATAAACCGGTTACGCTGAGTAGTAGCCGGAAAATCAGTCAGCTTGGTAAATGCCTGATCATCTAAGCTGCCTTGAATGACTAATTTGTTTTGCAATGCCCCCATGACTACGGATGGGTCAAAACGGTCTTTAATCAGCCAGTCCATCACCTTGCCCTGTTCTTGACCCGATAAGCTGGAGTACATATAGGGTAAAGAGGTGCCCCATTGGTAGAGGTCGTGGAGCTTTTCCATTTTGTCCATGAACTTGCTCAATTCAAAATACGGAATTTCAGTACCTGTGGCGATACCAATATAGGTCAGCATCAGCTCGGTTTTCAGATTGCCCGCCCCGCGCCCCATACCCATAAATGTGGCATCAATCGACACCGCCCCCGCTTCTAGTGCCCTAAGTGCGTTGGCAAACGCTAAGCCAGCGTTATCATGGCCATGAAAACCGACATTACCAGGGAAAATGGCGCAAGTAATCTTCACCGCCGCCCCCACTTCATCGGGAAAACAGCCTCCGTAACTATCGACCAGTGCCAGGCAATCAAGGTCATTGACGGCTTTGAAAGGTGCCAGCACCTCTTCAACCCGATGGCTCCATTTGCTTAGGTGCATGATATTCAAGGCACAGGCAAAGCCGTGGGCAATGACTTTTTTATGCAAGCGCAAAGCCCGCTCTATTTCATTAGGCGCCACCGCAAATCGAATGAGATCAACAATGCCCTCAATATCCGTTAGGAAAACATCAATGCTGTCTTCATGAACATCTTTCAGATTAAACATCAAAGCTAAGCGCTGATCAGGGCGTAAGCGCTGTTTGGCTTCAAACAGCTCTTGTTGTGAAAGATAAAAAAATTGGCCGAAATAACTGTCCTTTTCTGGGCTGCGGTAGCCTATTTCGATGTCGTGTATTGGGCTACGCGCCACCAGTTCAAGGTATTCGCTGACAAAATCGGCGTTAAATTCCCACTGGGTATAATAACCACCGTCACGCAAAGTGCAGTCGAGTAGCCGCG
>JACXTQ010000203.1 GCA_016919605.1 Methylovulum sp. | reverse complement strand
GGCAACGTCTTGGAGCGCGGGCATCTTGCCCGCAAGAGCGGTACGTTGCCTGCAACGTCTCTACGATCTTTGACCTCGCTCAATCCCAATTTTTACGCAGTAAAATCTCGTCATAATCAGGGCACACCAAGGCGGGTATGACACCGACTTGCTTAAAGCCTTGTTGCTGATAAAACCGCAGGGCGTTATGGTTGAAGGCTGACGTGACCACCCACAGGTTTTTACTCCCGCGCCGCGCCTGTGCTTCCGCCCACGCCAACAGCTCCTTACCGATACCCAAGCCCCGATAATTGGCCCCTATCCCCAACAATTCGATATAAGGCCCGCGTAACCACGGGTAACGCACACACATCACTCCGACCACATCAGAGCCGACCTGCACCACATAACGCCGTAAAGCCGGATCGTCACGGAGCAGATACTTTTCCAACGCGGTTGCCGAGATATTTAACGTCAACCACGGGTCACTGGCCGCCAACAGCATCGCCAACGTTAACGCCTGCTCAGGGGTGGGGGGGCAAGATAATTGGCAGTGGCTTAGGGTTTCTAATGGGGAGGTGAAGGCGGCTTGGGTTGTTGTCATGATCGGTGTATGTCTGTCTTAGCAACCAAAGTCATCACCTTGAAAAACAAAATCTTCCGCACATTCGCTCAGGTCTTTTTTAAACTGTTCGGCATAATCGCCTAATTGTAGTTCTGGGGCGTTGTCAATTTCCTCCACAAACAATGCCCATCTTGACGGTTTTTCAGAGCTAACAGTCGGATTTTGCAAAGCTTTTCTAATATATTGATTGACAAATTCGTTGCTATTAGGCAAGGCTTGCAATTGCAAGGCAATATCATCGGTAAAATTGAAGGTAAGTTGCATAATTTATGCTGTTAAAATTTTAATAATCGCCGTCCGTATGACCTTTGTTATTACACCAAACTTGGACACAAAGTTTCATTAAGGTTTAAGTACGCCATCTTTACTAAGAAGCTTAATCAACAACCCGATACGTTTTTCAGACCTATAAAGTCTAGTCGCCAAGGCCGCCGTTGGCGCGAAAAGCCCAAAAGCCACCAAAACTTGGTCTTTACCAGTTAAAGAAAAACTGGGAAGCAATTGATTAAGCGCCATAATGAAAAAAAACAGGGCTATTGATTCATACCGCCCTGACCGTGGCTTAGTTGCCAGTGTGGCAAGCTCTTCTTTCAGCTTGCGGGTGCATTCGGCCTCAGCAAACAGATATTCTGGACTTCCTTTTGTGTCAGTGGAATCATTCATCTGTATCAGCCTAACCAAAAACTATACGGACATTAACCCCAACGCCACCCTCCCCAAACAAGCGACTTCTGCAAACGGTCTAAAAACTAAACGGTTTGCAGAAGCCTCCTGCTTCCGGTGCTTGGCGTTGCGGCGATATTGGGTCTTGTCAGAAAAGACTTGCGCCTTGTTGAACTGGTGGGCGAACTTGGCAACTGGATTTTTTAAAACTATCTCATCCAATTGCTGTTGATTTTTACGTTTTTTCATGGATTACCTCTTATAATATAAACATTAATGGGTCGCGCTGTGGGGCGCATAGAACAGAGTAATGTAAATACCATGAAATTCAAAAAAAATTTTGATGTGATTGTGGTCGGTGGCGGTCACGCGGGTACTGAGGCGGCGTTGGCTGCGGCGCGGTCAGGAGCTAAGACCTTGTTGCTGACGCAAAATATCGACACCTTGGGGCAAATGAGCTGTAATCCGGCGATAGGTGGTATTGGGAAAGGCCACTTGGTCAAGGAAATAGACGCGCTAGGCGGCATCATGGCCAAAGCGATAGACTTAGGCGGCATCCAGTTCCGCACCCTTAACGCCAGCAAGGGGCCGGCGGTGCGAGCGACCCGTGCGCAAGCTGACCGTAAGCTGTATAAGCAAGCGGTGCGGACGGCGTTGGAAAATCAGCCTAATCTGGCCTTATTCCAACAAACTGTGGCCGATTTGATTGTCGAAAACCATCGGGTTGCCGGAGTAAAGACGCAAATGGGCTTGGATTTTACCGCCAAGGCGGTGGTGTTGACCACGGGTACGTTTTTGGGTGGCAAAATCCATATCGGTTTGGAAAATTACAGCGGCGGACGTGCGGGTGATCCGGCCTCTATCGCTTTGGCGGAACGTTTGCGGGAAATGCCGTTCCGTATCGACCGTTTAAAAACCGGCACACCACCGCGTATTGACGGACGCACTATTGATTTTAGCCAGCTTCAAGAGCAGCACGGTGACACGCCGGTGCCGGTCTTTTCTTTCATGGGCAAACGCGAACAGCATCCACGGCAAATCCCTTGCCATATCACCCGCACCACGCAACAAACCCATGACATTATCCGTGCCGGGCTGGATCGCTCACCGCTGTATTCGGGAGTGATTGAAGGTATCGGCCCACGTTATTGCCCGTCGATAGAAGATAAGGTGGTGCGCTTTGCCGACCGCGATTCGCACCAGATTTTTATCGAGCCGGAAGGGCTAGACACCCACGAAATTTATCCTAACGGCATTTCCACCAGCTTGCCGTTTGACGTGCAATATGAGTTTGTGCGCTCGATGCCAGGGTTTGAAAATGCCGAAATCATCCGCCCAGGTTATGCGATTGAGTATGATTTTTTCGACCCGCGTGACTTAAAAATGTCACTGGAAACTAAGCATCTGGACGGGCTGTTTTTCGCCGGACAAGTCAACGGTACCACCGGCTACGAAGAAGCGGCGGCGCAAGGATTGATTGCCGGCATGAATGCGGCGCGGCAAGTGTTGGGTCAAGACAGTTGGTGTCCGGCACGGGATGAGGCCTATATCGGTGTGATGATCGATGATCTGATTACGAGGGGTACACAAGAATCGT
>JACXTQ010000029.1 GCA_016919605.1 Methylovulum sp. | reverse complement strand
TGCCGCGCCCGTACTTCCACCTGCGCCTGTTGCCAAACGGTTTGGGCGATACCGCGTGATGCAGGTATACAGCGCAATTGCTGATGGCTGTTAAGGGCAAAAGCTACTTGGCCTTTAGGCCACCTGCCCGTTGTTAAGGTCAGGTTATAGGCAGGCAGGCAATACAATTTATCTTGATAACGGCGTAGGCAATAATCGGCGTTGGCTAGCAACGGCGATGCATCAGGACGCGCCGCCAGCATTTCGGTTTGTAATTGTTTGATAAACGTTTGCGGGGGCATTTTTAACTTTAAGCCCTGTAGCCAATGCCGAATCAGCAATTTTTGCTCGGCATCGGTGCAGACCAATAAGCGACTAACCGATAAAGTTTGGTCATTAGGGTTGATGGCTTGGTCGGCCAGTTGGCTGGCAACTTTAGCCAGCACCATTTCGGCTTCGGCGCAATGGCTGGCGGTACGCGCCACGGTTTTGTCCAATGCCGGCCAGCGTTGTTTTAATAACGGCACTATATCGTTACGCAAAAAATTGCGGTCATAATCGCTATGTTGGTTACTGGGGTCTTCCACCCAGGTTAAGGCATGGCGGCGGGCATAGCTGTCTATCGCGGACTTGGCAATAGCCAGCAAAGGCCGTAGTAACAGCCCTTCGCCAAAGGCCATACGTTCAGGCATACCCGACAAGCCACGCAAGCCGCTGCCACGGAACAATTGCAACAGCACCGTTTCCAGTTGGTCTTCACGGTGCTGGGCGACCATCAACACATCATCTTTGGCCAACAAGGCCTTTAACGCCGTGTAACGGGCATTTCTGGCGGCTTCTTCGGGGCTTTCGCCGTTGTTGGGCTGAGCGTTGACGTGTAACACCCGAAAAGCCACTGCCAATTGCACAGCGGTTTGCTGGCAATGCACCGCCCATTGCCCCGCTTGTGCCTGTAAGCCATGATGCACATAAACGGCGGTGATGTTGCCGCGTAATGGCTCTATTGAAGCGGCCAGATGCAGCAGCACATGCGAATCGACCCCGCCACTGTAACCGATAAAAACACGCGCAGTCGGCGGGGATTGTGCCAAAGCGGTTTTAATCAGCTCAGGACTTAAGGTTTCCACTGCACCAAACCGCTATACGCGGTTATCAACACTACCAAGCCAAAAACAATGCGATACCACGCAAAAACAATGAAATCATGGTGGCTGATGTAGCGGAGCAACGCTTTAATAGCAATTAAGGCACTGATAAAAGCGGCGACAAAACCCACCGCGAACGGTGGTGCATCCGCCGCAAAATCCAATAGCTCGCGGTGTTTGTAAACATCATAGGCACTGGCCAGCGTTAGGGTTGGGATCGCCAGAAAAAAAGAAAATTCGGTCGCGGCCTTGCGTGATAAGCCAAACAACAACCCGCCGATAATCGTCGCCCCTGAACGTGACGTGCCAGGAATCAGCGCGAAGGCTTGTGCCAAGCCTAACTTTAAGGCATCTAGCCAGCTTAAATCTTCAACTTCCTGCACACGGATAGTATGCTCGCGTTTTTCCACCCAGATAATCACCAACGCCCCGACAATAAACGCCAAGGCGACAGGAACCGGCTTAAACAGCTCGGCCTTAATGGCCTTGCCAAACAATAGCCCTAAAACGGCCAGCGGCATAAACGCAATCGCCAAATTGATGGCGAATTTTTGCGCCGATTTTTCGCTAGGCAAGCCCATAATCACGGCGGCGATTTTGCGGCGATATTCCCAGCATACCGCCAAAATCGCCCCGACTTGTACGGCAATGGCAAACACCTTGCCTTTCTCATCGTTGACATTTAACAAATCGCTCACCAAAATCAAATGTCCGGTGCTGGATATGGGCAAAAATTCGGTCAAGCCTTCAACAATGCCTAGGATAAAGGCTTTAATCAGTAGTATGAGATCCATAGTTAATGTGAGTGTGGAGAAGTAGAAGAGATATTGAAGCGATTTGCAAACGCAGGGACGCTGCACGGCAACGTCTGCTTGTTGATGTCCGTTAGTTTAGGGTTGCCAAAGATTACAAAAGCCCATTGATGTCTGGATAGTCGTGTTTAAGCTGTTGCCTGAACGCCTCAACCGCCGCTTCATTATTGCGTTCACTACGCGCAATCGGCACGGCCATTTCGCGGACAACACTCATCGGCGAGGCCGACAAGAACACCAACTTATCCGCCAAGGCAATGGCCTCGCGCAAATCATGGGTGACAAACAAGACACTGTGCGGACGTTGTTGCCAAAGCTGCATCAGCAATTCCCGCACCTGTCTGGCAGTCGGTGCGTCCAGCGACACAAACGGCTCGTCCATCAGCAAGACATCAGGATTGACGGCAAACGCACGGATAATCGCGACCCGTCGGCTCATGCCCAATGACAGGCGTTCGGGATAAACGTGCTGGACACTGGTCAATTGCATGGCTTCCAGCAAGGCCTCAATGGTGTCGGAAGACGTTTTCTTTCCAGATACCAGTTCGATGTTTTCGCGGACGGTACGCCAAGGCAACAAGCGCGGATTTTGGAAAACATAGCCTATTTTCGGCTGTGCCGACTGCCCTACTTTGATCTCACCGTCATAATCCTTATCCAGCCCTGCCAAGATGTTCAGCAAAGTGGTTTTGCCACAACCGGAAGGGCCGACCAGACAAACAAACTCCCCGTCATTAAGGGTCAGGGCAAAATCCGCTATCGCAGGTTTAGCTAACGCCTTGCCTACCGCCGGATAAGATTTGTGGTGGATGTTAATGTTCATCGCCGCCACCGCAACGCGGTTTTATCCAAAGGCTTTAATACAGTAAATTCAATAACTTGCATCACAACCACAAACGCAATGGTATAGGCTAGGATGCTGGCGACATCAAACAATTGAAAAAATAAATGCAATTGATAACCCATGCCATTACTGCGCCCTAACAGCTCGACCACTAAGATGATTTTCCAAATTAACGCCAAGCCTGAACGGGTCGCCGCCATAATGAAGGGGTGCAATTGCGGCCAGATGACATGGCATAAGGTTTTGCGCTTACCAAACCCGTAGCAACGCGCCATATCCAACAAATCATGATCCAAGGCGCGGGTACCTTCCCTGACCGTGACAATGACATTAGGCAATTTATTGATGACCACCGCCAGTATCGCCGCTGATTCCACCAAACCCAGCCAAACATAACAGAGGATAATCGTCACCAGCGCGGGAACGTTGAGAAAAATCACCAGCCAGTTATCAAAAAACGCGTTCAGCTTCTGGTTACGCCCCAGCACAATACCAATGGCCGACCCCATCAGCATGGCAATGCTGAAACTCACCACCAGCCTCAGCAAGGTCATGCCCAAATGATACGGCAATTGCCCTGAGACAATGGCTTGCCACAACACCACCGCGACCGTGTACGGGCTAGGTAAGGTATGGCTGCCAACCATAACCGTCATACCTTGCCAAAGGGCGACCAATGCCAGTAAGGACGCTACCGGCAACAGTGTTTGGAGTAATTTCAAAACGCTTCGGGAGTCCAGAATGTGCCTGCTTGCAGGGTTTCGGACGGGCCTGTGAGCTGATGGTCGCTTAATGAATACAGTATGCTATAAATACGCGCGGCGGCCTGCTGTTCCTTATTACCCCATTGGCTGACATTGCCCTCGCAATAATGCTGGCGCAAAATGGCTTGCGTTCCCGCATCCTCGGTTTGCGTCAAGGGCAACACCTCATGCCACGCGGCATCGGATGTGCATAATTGGTTTTTTGCCGCCGAACTGTCGGCCAAGAAATGCTTAAGCACCTGTGTATGCGCCGCCGCCCAGCTTTGCTTAAACACATAACCCAACGTGGGCACTGTTTCGCTAATCCCTAGGCCTTTTAAAATGGCCTTGCCATCAATAACCTGCCGATACCCTTGGCCTTCCAGGCGGGCGGCGAAATTCCAATACGTCAGCAAGGCATCCACGCGGTTTTGCAACAGTTGTTCATTTAACAACGGCGGCGCACCCATCGTTTTTTTCACCGAAGCATTAAGATCCACATGTTCTTGTTGTGCCAACGCTTGCAGCAATAGCCAATTTTTATCCAGTTCGCCACCGGCAATACCCACACGCTTGCCCACCAAATCTTTAAGCGAACGGATGGGGCTGCCGTTAGCCACCACCAACGCGCCAGAGGTGCTTGAATACGGGTAAAAGGTAAAATCCGCACCCGTAGAACGTAATCTGGACACCCACAACCAATCGGAGACGATCACATCCACCGCCCCCGATTGCAACGCCACCTTACCCGCTTCGGCATTGGCGACTTGTTGGACAACCAGCGTGTAATCATCGGCGGGCGTTTTTTCTAAGGCTACCAATTCCCAAGCCACCGTACCCGTGGCTTGGACACCAATACGGAGGGTGGTTTTTTCCGAAGCCACCGCGCCATGGGCGATAAGGCAACATGCAATAAGAAAGCCATTAAATTTCATAAAACCCATCATCTTGCAAACGTTTAAAGTACGCTATTTTAACGTGTCTGCAAGATGGCGTGTGAGAATGTTTTTGGCTCTATATGGTTTCAAGGTCTTTTTGCCATTAATAAATATAACGACCATAAATCTACCCGTCATTCCGGCAGGGATTGCCGGAATCCAGTTCACAGGGATGTGAACGCTAATAATCACGCAAAAATGATAGAAATTGAACGAAAAAAAAAACGAACAATCCTGTCATTTTTAACTGTACGAAGTTGGCAGATGCCATCCTTGGCATCTGGATTCCGGCAATCCCTGCCGGAATGACGGGTATTTTTAAGGTCGCCAGACTTATTAACGGCTTTCCACACATTTTCAGTAAAAGACCCTGAACCCCATATAGAGCTTTAGGCTTAACCCTCACCCTTCATCAACAACATGCCATATTCTTCTGGCGTAATAGTGCCGCCACACGCCGTAGCAATATGCCGATCAGCTTCGGGCAGGGCATCCTGAAGCGCATCGATGCGCTTCCATTGCGGCGGCGGCGTTGGGCAATGCGCTTGCGGGGCATATTTGGACGTGGCCACCCGTTGGTAGGTATGGATATAGCGCGGACAATTGACAAACACCTCCGTGACCGTCACCCGCACCACCCATTCCGCCTCGTGAAATTCGCCCAACAAAGGGTCATTACCGTCAATACTGGCTATGCCATGCACCCTGACGCGGTGCGGGGTGGTAAAATCTATAAACAACAAACCGACCTTATCATGGGCGCTGATATTGCCCATCGACAAAAACATGCCATTACCATTGTAGCTAGGAAATGCCAAGGTTTTGCTGTCCAACACCTTAACAAAGCCCGGCACCCCGCCTTTGTACGAACAGGTAGGATAACCGCGATGGTCAACCGTGGTCAAAAACAGCATGTCACGGCTTTCGATAAAGCCCTTGTGCATATCGTCCAGTTCGGGATGGACGATGATTTGTTCCACCCTATCAGCCAAATTACGGGTGTCGAACTGTTCTTGTAAGGAAAGATGTTGCTTGCCGTATAGGTCACTCATGGTTTGCTCCGGGTCATTGATGGCTTGTGCAAAGAAGTATAGCCATAAAAACGCAATAGGGTCTATAGGATGCCGAAATAGCTACTGGCGGGCTGCAAAAAAACGACTTATAGCGCCTTGAGCACGTTACCTGTAAAACGCTGAACTTGATCTGACAATTTCAAAATATTCTTGGATTGAACCTGACACTGGTGGTCTCAGTTCGGCCATTTAGAGACACCCACGACCGTCCGCTTTACGGCAAGCAATTTGCGACATGGAGTTCATCTGTATGCCATAAGGATACATTGGTGGATTTATTTAGCCAAAACAGAGGTAGTAAGTTGTGAACGGCGATAGCTAGCCTAACATTTATGAGATCATCCTGCTATTATTGATCTGTAATGCAAACGCATAGAATGCAATAACCAATTATGTCCCCAAATTATCTAGCTTTGGGGTTCAAATTTTCCACTAAAAGATAAAAAACTGTTGTTAAGGACAATTTTGTAGAGGGGGGTAACATTTTTGAATGAGGTCACTCTTGAATTGAAGCGTATTTCGGTTTAAACATCTGCCAAAAAATTATTATAGGAAACCATAAATGAGCGAATTTGTTTCAGATATCGACAACGATTTGGATGTAATTTTTGGTGAATATCGAGATCATCATACGGTTAAGGAATTTGTCCAATCTGTGCGAACTGCCAAAATGAAGGGAACTCTATATATAGGCTATCCAGTTCTCACCATTGATGATGTACGGATTGAGTTTGACGCGGTTCTAATTTCACGAGATCGTGGCGTAATTGTTTTTGACCTCTATTCTTATCAAGGCGGTGATACAGTAAGTCAGGATAGCCCATCAATTCCGCAAGCAATTGTTTCAAGGCAAGAACAACTTTATGCCGCAATTTACAATAAGCTAAATTTTTTCAAAGAGTTGCGTAAAGGCAGGAAATTGATCGTCGATATTACAACGGTCAGCATTCACCCTATCAAAAGCCAATATATTTTAGAAGATGGCGCTATTCTACTATCGCTGGATCATCTTATCGACTTACCAATTTTGCCAGCAGATGACCAGTTAGATGACGTTGGTGTACAACACCTAAACGCGGCTATTCAACGTATTTCTCGGATAACTCCTGCCAAAAAACGGGAGCAAATAAAACGGGGTGATTCTTACGGCGCGACCATAAAGGCTATTGAGGCGCAAATTGCAAATCTTGATCTTTGGCAGAAGCGAGGAGCGATTGAATATGTTAATGGACCCCAGCGTATTCGTGGCTTAGCTGGATCGGGGAAAACAGTTGTTCTTGCACTTAAAGCCGCCTATCTTCACGTCAAACGACCAGATTGGAATATTGTTGTCACTTTTAATACGCGATCCCTCTATCAGCAATTTGAAGACCTTCTCACTCGTTTTGTTTATACCCAAATTGATGAAAAGCCAAACTGGGATAAGCTACATGTTATGCATGCGTGGGGTAATTGGGAGAAACCTGGAGTATATTCAAATACAATTAAGCAAATTGAATGTTCTTTTCGAGATTTCGGAACCGCTTCTCGTATGTTTGGTTCTTCAAATGCATTTGGAGGAGCTTGTACAGAAGCTTTAAAAGCATTAGGTACTAAAGATCTAAATTTATATGATGTGGTTTTAATTGACGAAGCTCAAGATTTACCTACCTCGTTTTTCAGACTTATATACCGTCTAACAAAGGAACCAAAACGTATTGTATGGGCATATGATGATCTTCAAAATCTTGGTAACTATAAAATGCCAGGTGAAATCGATTTGTTTGGCACTGACGAAAATGGGAATCCGCTTGTTAAGCTTGTTAATCAGGCAGATGAGCCTCAACAAGACATTGTGTTGCCACGTTGCTACCGTAATCCACCTTGGACACTTGTTACCGCACATGGTTTAGGTTTTGGAACTGCTTGTACCGAAGTTTTACAGATGTTTCCTGATCCTAATATTTGGCGTCGTCTAGGTTATCGAGAATATAATGGTAGTCTTGGTTTTAATCATGATGTAACTGTAGAACGTGATCCTAAGAGTATCCCTGACTTTTTTGGAAAATTACTTAACCCCGAAAGCTCTATACAATTCAAATATTTTCCTGATTATGTAAAACAATATCAATGGATTGCTAATGAAATAAAACGACTTATTGATAGCGAAGAGCTTGAGTTCACTGATTTTTTAATTGTCATTCCAAACTCTTACACCAGTCGTTCTATTGGATCTCAAGTCATAACTGCTCTTCGAGGTGAGGGACTAGATGGGCACTTGGTAGGAGTTACTTCGTCAAAAGATAAGCTTTTTATAAATGGCTCGATTGCTATTACACATATTCACAGGGCAAAAGGAAATGAGGCTCCTGTTGTTTTAGTTATTAATGCAGAATATTGTTCTGGTGAAATTGAAGAAAAAAAACGGCGCAATATGCTTTTCACTGCAATAACTCGATCACGTGCGTGGACATATGTATGTGGTGTTGGACTGGACATGAAAATGCTTGTCACAGAATTCGAAGCTATCCATGATGCAAATTACCGTTTGAAATTCCATTATCCTACACATGAAGCGCTCAAGCTTCTTTCGGTATCTACCGAAGAAATTGATCAAACAGCATCAATACCCAGTGGCGAAGAACATAAGCTACAAGATATACTTACTAAACATTGGGATGATCTTCCACTTACTGTGCAAAATGAACTGGCCGAGATTATGGGGCCAGGATCATGAAACCAAATGAATTAGCAAAAAAGCTTAACTCTTTTTTGAATGATGGAATTACAAACGAAGTGTTCCTAGACACACAGAATCATGTTACAAAGGGTAATTATGACTCTCAAACACTAGCGCCAATAAATGCTCCAGGAATGATTGGAGACGCGGGAATTAGTGTAATTGATTATGTGCATCTATTGGAGAATAGTCGGTTTTCAATGATATTTGACGACTATGCCTTAGTTATCGTTGAATGTTTGTTCAAAAAGGGGAATTTGATTAAGCATCGCTATACCTATATTCCATGTCCTATTGATAAAAAAGCAATGCTGGATCGTCCAGATGAAGTTCCAATCGCGGATTGGATATTGGAATTATCCACAGGAAATAATGGGTTTGAGTCCTTTCGTAGTGTAGGTATCTATCGATTTGATTTTGCTCCTGCACAAGGTGGGGAAAATCATCCGGTTTCTCATTTTACTTTTGCTTCACCAAAATGTCGGATGCCTGTTAAAGCTCCACTAAGTATTAGGGATTTCATGAGTTTTCTTTTCGATAACTTTTATCCACAACATGCAAGTTTTTGGTATTCACACTCGCCATTCTTAAATTGCTCAGGTATTAATAACCATTCCATTACAGAAGAAGAAATGGTGCGTCTTCATCTAAACTGGGTGGGGGAATGCTAACTTTAATCATTCCAGCATTTTTAAACTAAACACGCAATCCATTGATTTTATAAGATGATGCAATATTGCTAACCTTACCTTTTGTGCAACAATAAGCTGTAAACGCAATATAGTAATGTCCTGCATTGGCTCATATTTGAATGACCGGTATCGAGAAACATAAATTCATATCCGAATGTCTAAAAGGGGTCAAACTGAAACAGTCAATGTCTGATGCAGTTGAGACTAATTTTAGCAATTGTCAGATCAAGTCTGGGCTAGTACACGTTACCATTAGTCAATATCACTAATCAACGCCATCATATCCTCAACTGACATCTTGCCGCTGACCTCGCCACCTTCCAGCAAGCTGTTCGCCAAGTCGCGTTTGTGTTTGTGCAGGTCAACAATCTTGTCTTCGATAGTGTCTTTGGCGACCAGGCGATAAATGGTCACGGGACGTTTTTGCCCCATACGGTGGGCGCGGTCTGAGGCTTGATCTTCGACCGCCGGATTCCACCACGGATCCATGTGGATGACATAATCGGCGGCGGTCAGGTTTAAACCTGTTCCCCCCGCTTTCAGGCTGATTAAAAACAAATCACCGTCACCGGCTTGGAAGGCATTCATGGCTTTTTTACGTTGCGGCACGGGGGTGGAACCATCCAGATAATGGTAAGCAATGCCTTTGTTATCCAGCAATTCGCGGATCAAGTCCAAGTGGCCGACAAACTGGCTAAACACCAACGCCTTATGGCGGTTATCCAGCAATTCATCGACCAGCTCTTCAAACGCCTGCAACTTGGAACTGCTGATAGGCGAGTCTTCCATGACCAAACGCGGGTTGCAACAGGCACGGCGGAGCTTCATGATCTCCGCCAGCACCTTTAGCTGTTGGTTGCCCGATTGCGTTTTGGCTTCGTTAATCGCCTGCATGGCATTGCGACGTAGGGCTTCGTATAGGGCCCGCTCCTCTGCACTCAGCTCGATATGCAGAGTGACTTCGGTGCGGGGCGGCAATTCGGTTAAGACATCGTTTTTCAGTCTGCGTAAGATAAAGGGGCGCAACAGCTTTTTCAGGCGTTGCTGTACGGCATGGTCTTGTTGGTTTTCGATGGCATGGGCGTAACGCTCATTAAAACGGGTCAAAGAACCTAACAGGCCGGGGTTGATGAAATTGAATAAATTCCATAATTCGCCCAGATGGTTTTCTATCGGCGTACCCGTCGTGATGAGCTTAAAGTCCGCCTGTAAGGTCATCGCCGCTTTCGAGCGTTTGGTCAGGGCGTTTTTAATCGCCTGGGCCTCATCCGCCACCAAAGTATGCCAACGGACTTGGCCTAGCCGTTCGGCCTCGGTTTGTAGCAAGCCATAACTACAGACCACCAAATCAAATTCAGCGGCATTATCAAGCATGGCTTGGCGGTCGCCATGACCAAACTGCTGGACGTTTAAAGTGGGCGAAAATCGTTGGGCTTCTTCCATCCAGTTGATGCACACCGAAGTCGGCGCCAAAATCAAGGTCGGGCCGGCGGGGGCGCGGGATAGGATTAAAGCCAAGGCTTGCACGGTCTTACCCAAGCCCATATCATCCGCCAGACACGCGCCCGCGCCCCAATGCGCCAGACGTGACATCCACTGGAAACCTTCGCGTTGGTAATCGCGCAATTCACCTTGCAGGGTTGACGGCACTTGCGGATTCAGGTCGCTGATGTCGCTGAGGTGTTTTAATTGGTCTTTCCAAGGCTTGCTGGCGGTGATGGTCATGCCTTCGGTAATGCCGTCCAAGGCTGGAGCCGCTAAGGCATGGAAGCGGATTTTATCGTCTTGGGCTTCACCCAGTCCGGTCAAATCATCCAGACGCTGGCGCAATTCGCGGGTTAAGGCGATGATTTGCCCGTCTTCCAGTTTAAGGAAACGGCTACTGGAACCGTTTAACAAGTGCATCAGCCGTTGCATGTTAAAGACCTGATCGTCATTAATCACCAAATCACCATCAACGCTAAACCAGTTCTGTTCCTTGCGGATGGAAAATTGCGCTTGAGATAGGCCTGCTTCACGGCTTAAACGGATTTTTTTGCCCTTCGGCCATTCCAGCAGGGCAAAGTCTTCTTGCAACGCTTGCAAGTCCAACAACACCTCCAACGCCATTTCCGGGTCATCCAGCAGCCATTTCAGTTCCTTATCCTTATAAAGCCCGGGGCATTCGGCAAACAAGCGCGTGATGTTGGCGTTTTCCTGGTTAAAATCACGGGTAGTTTGGTATTGCTGGCCGTCAATGTCGGCCAATACAGTCGTTCCGCCGCTGGCGGGCTTATATAACGGCCCACCACTGATAAATGGCTGCACAAACACTTCGATTTGAATGCCCTGCCCCACTGGCTGCAAATGGATGTGTAGGCGACTGTCGGCGGGCATGTCTATGGCATGGCTGGACGTGCCGCCAATGTCCGATTGCACGGTTAGCATGGACGCTATCGAGGCTATCGAATCAATCACTTGCTGGCGGGCGGAAGCGGGCACGACCAGCCCGCTTTTGCCGAGAATTTCAGCAACTTGCAGGTGCTGGTTGTTAATGACATACAGCATCAGGCCATGATTGGCGGTTTTTTGGGCAATAATCCTTTGGCGGTGGATTTCAGGGATTAGCGAAATGCGCAGGTTAGTGTCCTCTTCCTTCACTAATAATTGGGGTTCGGCGACGATAATGTCCACGGGCTTGCCGGATTGTTCCTGCCCCGCCCAATACACGTTGGGATGGCCGGCGGCGGCCAGCAGGCCCTCTACCGACAACTCATAAACTTCTTTGGCGTAATAGCCGTAATAATCGCTTTCCTTATCAATAATTATTTTGGTGCAGATCCGCCTATCCTGTTCGGTCAAATAATCGTAATCGCTAAGATCATGGTAGAGTTTTTTCAAAGCGATGGGGCGGCCTTTGCTCCATTGCCCGTTTTTGCTCAAACGCTGCTCTTTGGGGACGAGAAAAACGTCATCACCTTCCAAACTCAGGCTCCAGACCATACGCAATTCTTGCGACGGTTGCGCGGCGGCTACAGGTTGCCCGCTTAATTGCGTCAGGGCTGTCAACGCCCGCTCCCACAGCGAGACTTTGGGCAACAAGTCTATGATCTCACCAAAAGGAGAGTTGGCATAAAACAACGCAATTTGCTGGCAATCGGCATTTTGATGGTGTACCCGTTGCAACAGCAAGGCGCTGACCGCCGCATACCAGGCATAGCCCTGTTGTTGCGCTTTTTGGCAATGCTTGGCCAATTGCTCCATGATCGTACTGATTTGGGTATGGCCGGCCATACTGTCAACATCAATCAGCCAGTAGATAATCAAGGCTTGGAACAGGCGTTCATAAGGATAATTGCTGTGCTTAAAAAGCTGTGTGCACGATTCTAGCTTGGCTTTGGCCTGATAAACGTCAACCGCCTGATCCAACAGCGCATGGGCCAGATAAAACGGGTCATACGCGCCTTTGGACAACATCGGCAAATGTTGCTTTTTAAGATAGGCCAAATTCTCGCCAGTTTGTGAGCGCAGCAATACCAAACTGAAAAAATAACCGTGCAAGCCATACAGGGTGATATTGCGTTTGTTGGTCTCTTTTTTTAATTGCCGAAGCGCGGCGTTAAATAGCCTAATCGCTTCATCATTATGATTTTGCAAAAAATGGGCGGTCGCCAGTATTTTCAGGCCTTCGCTACTGTTATCGTCCGCCAACCAGAGTTCGGCATCCTGAAAATTGCCGCGCAATAGCCGTTGTTCTATCAACGTATGGGCAATTTCAGGATGGCTAGGTTTGTTGTCGCTAAATAATTGTTCCAGCAACTGATAAGGTTTTTGCACATCGCTAAATTCGCTGTAAGAACTGGCGACCAGATATTTTAAGGCCCCGTATTGCATCTGCACCGGCAGGCTGGTGAACCATTGCCCGTCAAAATCATTAAAAAAGACGCGGTTGATGTGCTCGGCAAAGTATTGCGGATAACTGGAATGTAGGCGGTCAATGTTCGCCATGAACGCCACCACGCTGCCTTGATAGAGGAACAGGCGCAATTGTTTGACGATATGGGAGGCAATCACACGGTGCGAGGGGTAATAACCGCTGTCGGCAATCAGCAAGGTCGCCAATTTTTTAAACCACGGCTGCTCGACCGCCATGCGCATCAGACCCTCGCTGCAATCGGGATGGCACGCCCAGCCTTCGTTATTGGCGATAATCAGTTTGCTTTTATGCAACTTTTCTTTCAGCATCTTATCTATCAGGCGTACCGTCTTGCTATCAAAGCCACCTGCTTTGCTTAACAGGCTCTGGAAACTCGGCTGGCTAACCGGCGCGTAAATGACGGCCAAGGCCATCATGATCTCTTGTTCGGCAGGAGTGAGCGTATTAAACGTGGCAAGTAATTTTTTATTCATTTTGCTAAATCGTTAATCCTTAGGGTTAAAGCTGTTGCCATGGGGCTTATGGACAACCTAAAGAAGCCCAATAACCACATGATTTTAAAGTGATAAGCCTTTAATTTATTTTTAAGGCGCAAGTACTGGACATTCACCTGCCAGCTATCTATCATGCGAGGTGCGGAACATGCAAGAGCCGTTGCCGCCCATGCCAAACAATTATTTATCAGTTCAGATGAGGAGTTTTTATGTTAGAAAAACAACACTATGCACCGATGTTCAGAGCGCTGGACCAAAATAATCAATTAGTCAGTTTAACTGATTATGCGAGGGAAAAGAACATTGTCCTGTATTTTTATCCTAAAGACGATACCCCTGGTTGCACCATAGAAGCGAACCAATTTACCCAATTGGCCGATGAGTTTGCCAAACTGGATACCGTGGTCATCGGTGTCAGCAAAGACACCTGTGAGAGCCACACCGATTTCATCAAAAAATTTGGCTTAAAAGTCGAGTTACTGGCGGATACGCGCGGCGAAATCTGTGAGAATTACGGGGTCTGGCGCGAACGCGAAAAAGAAGGCGTAAAAAGCATGGCGATTTTCCGCTCAACGTTTATTATTGATAAGGCAGGTGTTTTGGCCGATGTCATGTACGGGGTCACGCCCGAAGGCCATGCCCAAGAAGTCCTAGAAAAAATAAAAAATTGGGGCAAAAGCGAAACGAGCGAAACAACAGAAGCACCAGAAACAGAAACGACAGCGGCGGTTGAAGAAACGACCTCCGAGGCACACTAACACCCACCTCCCCCCACTATTCAAGGTTTACGCATGGACGTATCAGGTATCAACCACATTAATATTGTCGTCTCATCTGGGCAGTTTCCAGACGTGGTGGCGTTTTATGAGCAGATTATCGGCTTACGGCAAGGGCCTAGGGCCATCTCCAAGCGCAATGGCGCCTGGTTGTATTGCCATGACAGCGCTATTATCCACTTGTCGGTGGTCGAGCAACCCCCTTATCGGGGCACTAATGGCCATTTTAACCATGTCGCCCTGACTTGTACCGGCCTGGCCGACTGGATACGCCACTTAGATCAGCATCAGATACGCTACGATATTGATTACCGTCCATCACCAGAAATGACCCTGCTGTTCTTTTACGATCCTGTCAATGTCCGTATCGAATTGAATTTTGCGGGGGAGAAACTGGAACCACCGGTATCAGGAAACTATCCATGACCACTGCACAGATACCCGAACAACATCTTGACCTCACCGGCAAAGTCGCTTTTATCAGCGGCGCGGCGGTGGGCATAGGCCGTGCCGTAGCCTTGGCTTTAGGCAAGGCTGGAGCTACCATCGGCCTGCATTATTATTCCAGTGCCGCTGCCGCGCAAACCTTGCTGGACGAATTGGCGGCACAGCAAATCAAAGCCATCGCCTTACCCGCCGACCTGACCCAAGAAGCGCAAGCCAACGCCGCCATTGACCAACTGGTCGCCGAAACAGGTAGACTGGATATTGTCGTCAACAATAGCGGCGGCTTGGTCAAACGTGCAAAAATCGAAGATTGCCTATTGGAAAACTGGAACAAATCGCTGGACATTAACCTGACCAGCGCGTTTTTAGTGACCAAACGCGCCATCCCGCATTTACGCGCCACCGGTAACGGCAGTATTGTCAATATCCTATCGTTGTCGGTGCAGACCGGCGGGGCTAACGGGGGCGGCGCTTATGCCGCCGCCAAAGGTGGGCTGATGGTGTTCACCCACACCTTGGCGAAAGAATTGGCACCTCATGTCCGCACCAATTCGGTCATGCCGGGGACGGTGGAAACCCAGCACCATGACATCCACTCCACCCCTGAAATGATGGAAAATTACCGCAAACAAACACCGCTAGGCCGTAACACCTACGCCGAAGAAGTCGCCAGCTCGGTGTTGTTTCTTAGCAGCAATATGGCTTCCCATATCAATGGTGCCCTGATTGATATTAGTGGTGGTCGGTTTTTGCGTTGACCGTCAAGATGCAGTGACCCACAACCATAAAAAAGGGCGGTTTAACCGCCCTTTTTTATGTCGATACGTTGCAGGGCAACGTCCATTTACCTAGCGTTAAGTGGACGGTTGGCCATCAACAATTACTTTCAGGGTTTGTCCAGGCTGTAAGCCCCTGCCCAGTACATCGGCATTGGATTTGCGCAGGTCATTAATCGAAACGCCAAAACGTTTGGCTATTTGGGTCAGCGTATCACCGTTGCCGACTTTATAATGGACCAAGCGTATCGGTGCGGCGGAGGCAATTTGTTGGTTGGAGCTTTTGATGACC